>NZ_JBFTLD010000269.1:0-9068 GCF_056396265.1 Allobosea sp. 05T422_2
AGACTTCGTTGCCGCCTACAATTTCGGCCGCCGGCTGAAGACCCTTAGGGGGCTCACACCCTACGAGTTCATCTGCAAATGCTGGACTTCAGAGCCAGAACGATTCAGGCTCGATCCAATCCATCAAATGCCGGGACTGAACATCTAGACGGCGTGATGCAGGCGCCGGGCGGCCCGGAGGAGGATAGCTCGGGCGGCTTCAGCCATGGTGGCTGGACCTTCCACTACTGGGACGAGCCGATGGGCGAGGTCATGGAAAAGGCCTTCGCCGAGGAATTCGACCTGCTGCTCGGCCGCAAGACCTACGACATCTTCGCGGCGCATTGGCCGCATGCCGGCGACGACCCGGTCGCCATGAAGTTCAACGCCTGCATCAAATATGTCGCGACCTCTGCGCCGAAGACGCTGAACTGGCAGAACTCGGTCGCGCTACGTGGCGATATCGCCGCCGAGGTGGCGGCGCTGAAGCGCCAGGACGGTCCCAAGCTCCTGCTCCAGGGCAGCAGCGAACTGATCCAGCTGCTGCTGGCGAAGGACCTGATCGACGAGTTCAACCTGCTGATCTTCCCGGTGGTGCTCGGCGCAGGCAAGCGGCTGTTCGGCGAGGGCACCATGCCCGCTGCCTTCACGCTGGTCGAGAGCAGGGTTTCGAGCACGGGCGTGATCATGGCGACCTATCGTCGAGCCGGTGCGGTTACGACCGGCTCCTTCGCGCTTGAGGCTCCGAGCGAGGACGAGATCGCGCGCCGCGAGAAAAATCTCAGCGCAGCCTGAAAAAAGTTTCGGCGCGTTGTCGATTCCGGAGCGCGCCGTTCGACGTGAGGACAGAGAGCGGGAATTCTCCGCTCTCCGAACCAAAGTCAGAACCCACCCACCCCATCAGGAGAAGACCGATGCGCTTCATGATCATCGTCAAGGCGACCCTGGATTCCGAAGCCGGCATCATGCCGAGCGAGGAACTGCTGACCGCCATGGGCACCTATAACGAGCAACTGGTAAAGGCCGGCATCATGCTCGCCGGTGACGGGCTGCATCCCAGCTCCAAGGGCGCACGCATCCGCTTCTCAGGCGCCAAGCGTGCCGTCGTCGACGGACCTTTCGCCGAGACCAAGGAACTGATCGCCGGTTTCTGGATCTGGCAGTGCAAGTCGATGGAAGAGGCGGTCGAATGGGTCAAGCGCTGCCCGAATCCAATGACAGGCGATTCCGAGATCGAGATCCGCCGGATCTTCGAGGCCGAGGATTTCGGAGAGGCCTTCACCCCGGAGCTGCGCGAGCAGGAAGAGCGCATCCGCGCCGAGGCCGCGAAAAAGGCCGGCTGACCTGTCGATTTCGCGACGCGTCGATCGACGTGTCCTCAGGAGCGGCGGGGCACCAGGCCCCGACCGGCTTCGGACCACCGACTCCAGGAGCAAATCCATGCGTTACATGATCATGGTCAAGGCGACCAAGGACAGCGAAGCGGGCATCTTCCCGGAAGACGACAGTCTGATGGCGGCGATGGCGGCCTATCACGAGGAGCTTGCCAAGGCCGGCATGCTGCTCGACGGCTCCGGCCTGAAGCCGAGCTGGAAGGGCTGGAGGATCAAGTACTCGGCCGACGGCAAGAACCGCGTCGTTGACGGCCCCTTCGCCGAGACCAAGGAGCTGGTCGCCGGTTACACCGTGATCAAGGCCAAGTCCCGCGAGGAAGCGCTCGAATGGACGCGGCGCTTTCCCAGGCCCTTCGAGCCGGGTCAGGAGTGCGAAATCGAGATCCGCGAACTCTATGAGCTGGAGGATTTCGAGCAGTTCGAATCGGTCGAGCGCTTCCGGGAAATGGGCATCGGCGGTGAGTGACGGCGGGACGATACCTGCCGCTGCGTCTTGCGCCATCGGTCTGTGGAGGCTTTCATGAATACGGTCTTGTCCAAGGATGGCACCGCCATCGCCTATCAGCGCTTCGGTTCCGGCCCGGCGGTCATCCTCGTCGACGGCGCGCTCTGCAGCCGCGCCTTCGGGCCGATGCCGAAGCTTGCGCCGCTGCTGGCGGAGCGCTTCACCGTCTTCGTCTATGACCGCCGCGGGCGCGGCGATAGCGGCGACTCGCCGACCTATGCCAAGCAGCGCGAGATCGAGGACATCGCTGCGCTCGTCGCCGAGGCGGGCGGCGAGGCAGCGGCTGTCGGCCTCTCATCCGGCGCCGCATTGGCGCTTGAAGCTGCCGCCGCAGGCGTGCCGATTCGCCGGCTCGCGCTGTACGAACCGCCTTATCTCGCCGCTGACAAGGAGGGCCGGCAGCCGCCGCAGGACTGCCCCGGCAAGCTCAGGGCGCTGATCGCCGCGGGCCGGCGCAGCGCCGCAGTGCGCTTCTTCATGGTCGATATCGTCGGCATGCCGACATTTGTCGGCTGGCTGATGCGGCTGATGCCGGGCTGGTCCAAGCTCAAGGCAGTGGCCCACACGCTGGTCTACGACACGACGATCATGGGCGATTTCACGGTGCCGGCCGAGCGGTTCGCCAAGGTCGCAGTTCCGACGCTGTTGCTTGCAGGGGAGAAGAGCCCGCGCTCGCTGAGAATGGCGGCGCAGGCTGCGGCCGATTCCGTTCCGGGAGCCAGTCACGCCGTGCTGAAGGGGCAGACGCACAATGTCTCGCTGCCGGTGTTGGCGCCAGAGCTGGAACGCTTTCTCGCGGCCTGACCGCAGACCGGACGGCTTGCGCAGCAAGGGCCGAAATGGTGTGTATCGGCCGTCATGTCGGCGAGCGATGCACACCGTACCATTGAAACGGTCTGGCGAATCGAGGCTCCCAAGCTGATCGCCGGGCTGACGCGCATCACCCGTGATGTCGGGCGCGCCGAGGAACTGGCGCAGGATGCGCTGGTCGCGGCTCTGAAGCAGTGGCCGCAAGACGGCGTACCGCGCAATCCGGGCGCCTGGCTGATGCAGGCGGGCAAGCACCGCGCCCTCGACGGCCTTCGCCGCGACAAGCTTCTCGCCCGCAAGCATCAGGAGCTTGGCCACCAACTCGAAACCGAGACGACGCCCGATCTCGACGCCGCGCTCGATGACGATGTCGGCGACGATCTGCTGCGGCTGGTCTTCACGGCCTGCCATCCGGTTCTCTCGACGGAGGCGCGGCTTGCACTGACGCTGCGACTGCTCGGTGGACTCACCACCGAGGAGATCGCGCGGGCCTTCCTGGTGCCTGAGCCAACCATGGCGCAGCGGATCGTGCGGGCGAAGAAGACGCTTGCCGACGCCAAAGTGCCCTTCGAGGTTCCGCATGGCGCGGAATTGGCCGAGAGACTCGAGTCGGTGCTCGAGGTCGTCTACCTGATCTTCAACGAGGGCTATGCGGCAACAGCCGGTGAGGATTGGATCCGACCGGCCCTGTGCGAAGAAGCACTCAGGCTGGGGCGCATCCTGGCCGAGCTCGCGCCGCTGGAGCCCGAGGTCCATGGACTCGTAGCGCTGATGGAGATCCAGGCGTCGCGCCTCAGGGCCAGGGTCGGCCCGAGCGGCGAGCCGATCCTGCTGCTCGACCAGAATCGCGCATGCTGGGACCATCTTCTGATCGGCCGGGGCCTTGCGGCGATCAAGCGGGCGCGAGCGACAGGTGGCGTTATCGGTCCCTATCTGCTCCAGGCCGAGCTAGCCGCCTGCCATGCGCGAGCGCGCACCGCGGAAGAGACGGATTGGGTCCGCATCGCCGTGCTTTATGGTGCGCTGGCCGCGATCAACCCGTCGCCGATCGTCGAACTCAACCGGGCGGTGGCGATCAGCATGGCCGAGGGGCCGGCAGCCGGGCTTGCCGCGGTCGAACGACTGGCCTCGGAACCCTCGCTGAAGAACTACCATCTGCTGCCGAGCGTACGGGCCGATCTGCTCGGCAAGCTCGATCGGCATGGCGAGGCGCAGGCCGAGTTCGAGCGCGCGGCGGCGATGACGAGGAATGTACAGGAGCGAACATTATTGCTCGCTCGCGCAGAGAATGCCCGCCGGGCCGCTAGCGGCGCCTAGGCAAGACCAGAGCATCAGACCGGACAGTGGGATCCACTTTTCGGAGAAATCCGATGCGGGGCAAAGAGATGGGCCGCCACAATACGTCCGGTCGGACGCACGGCGATCTAGTGCCGTGTGCCCATCGTGAAGGCGCCGCAGCGCACCTTTTCCGCCAGGGTTTCGGCGAAAACAGCTGTGGCTTCTTCGCCATAGGTCTCGACCAGCGTGCGAAAGGCCGCGAAGAGAGCGGCGTGGGCCAGCGCATCGCTGTCGAGCCCGTCCTGCTGCGCCTCGTTGAAGGCGTCCTCGACATAGCCATAGGCGACGCGGCGTGCATCTCCCGGCTCGTCGGTGAGCATGGGATCGAGCTGCAGATCGTCTGGACGGATGGACATGAAGGCACGGACTCTGCGGCTKGTCACAAAGGACCGGCGCGTACCCGAGAATCAGGCCTGCGCCGGGGCGATCGACTGCCTCAGATTCATACGCATCAGGGGAGGCTGGCGCTACCGCGGTGTTTAAGAAAGGTTAATTTGACCGCGCGAGTTTTGAGAAAGACACAGTTTCGTCCCGATGTGACCTATCCGCCATAGCGGCCGGCGAGGGACCGGGCCAGAYGGTCGCCTTCGGCGGCGAGTCGCCGTGCGGCCTCCTGGCTGCCGCCAGAACAGCTCCGGTGGGTCGCCGAATAAGCCCGGAAACCGCCGTTATAGGCACTCATCAGCCGTTCCCGCCGCTGTGGCGTGCGTCCTTCGGCCTCGATCAGCGCAGTCATGCGCTCACGCCAGACATCGGCTTCCTTGCCGCCGCACAAGGTCCGCAAATAGGCGAGCGAGCCCATGATCTCGGCGAGTTCGAGCAGTTGCGGTTCGTAGGGCGGAGGCGGCGCCTCGKGGGGCGGCGTGGCCTGGGTCGGCGGCGGCGGCGGCGATTGCTGGCGTTGCCCCTGTGCAATGGCGTGACCGAACGGCGCAACCGCCATTATCCCGGCGAGTAGAAGCGCGAGGCGGGTGCAGGTCACGGCCGCTGACCGCCGCTCTGCAGGATGGCATGGGCGTTTCGCAGCACGTCACCGAGTTCGCGCGTCGTCGCCAAGCCTCCGAGTTTGAGCGGATCGGCCCACATCACGGCGCCTGCCTCAGGACCGGGCTGCGGCTCGCCGGAAATCCATTCGCCGACGAATGAGGCGATGACGAAATGATGCGTCACCGAGCCTGCCGCATCACGCCCGAAAATCTCGACATGCCGGTTGAAGCCGAGAATGGCGGCCTTGACCCCGACCTCCTCCTCGAGCTCGCGCAGTGCGGCCGCTTCAAGCGTCTCGCCTGCTTCGACCTTGCCGCCGGGGAGTGACCAGAGCTGGTCGGCCGGCGGCTTGGTACGGGTTGCGAGCAGCACCTTGCCGTCGCGAAAGACCGCGAGGGACGCGGCAAGCGTTGGGCGCGCCGCCTTGGCCTGCGTCGGAAAACGGATGACCTGGCCGCCTTGGCTCTTCACACGTGCTGCCCGCCATTGATGTGCAACTCGGCGCCCGTGACATAGGACGAGGCGTCGGTGCAGAGGAAATGGATCGCCTTCGCGACTTCCTCCGTCTTGCCGAGCCGGCCGAGCGGCAGCGTCGCGACGATCTTCTCGGTGCCGGGCGAGAGGATGGCAGTGTCGATCTCGCCGGGCGAAATCGAGTTCACCCGGATGCCGAGCGGGCCGAAATCGGCGGCCATCTCGCGCGTCAGGCTGGCGAGCGCCGCCTTCGAGGTGGCATAGGCGGCACCGGCGAAGGGGTGGACGCGGGAGCCGGCGATCGAGGTGACGTTGACGATCGTGCCCCTGGCGGCGGTCAGCTCGTCCAGCAGGCCGCGCGCCAGCATGATCGGCGCGAAGAAGTTGACCTGGAAGACCTGGTGCCAGTCATTGAAGGAGGTCGTGGCAGCGCCCAGGCGCATGCCCTTCGGCCCCTTCGGAGAAATGCCGGCATTGTTGACCAGGGCATTGAGCTTGCCGCCCTCGGCCGCCAGCCGCTTCTTGATCTCGGCTATGCCACGCATCGTGTCCTCGGGGTCGCCGAGATCGATCTGGACATGATCGTCGGCGCCTGAGGGCCAGGGGCATTTATCCGAGAAGGCCTGGCGCGAGCAGGACAGGATGCGCCAGCCTGCCATGGCGAACTGCATCACCGTGGCGTGGCCGATCCCGCGGCTCGCTCCGGTCAGGAGCATGACCGGGCGCTTGCCTGCCTCGGTCTTGGGGAAGTCGAATTTCGGCATGGCCATGCGGTCAGATCCTCAGGGGTAAAGGCGGGTTCGCGTCCACGGCTCGGCGGCCGAGGCACGGCGGAAGACCACACGGTCGTGCAGGCGGAAGGCGCCGTCGCGCCAGAACTCGATATAGACCGGGTCGATGCGGAATCCAGTCCAATGCGGCGGGCGCGGGATCGTGCTGAGACCGAATTTCGCGGCATAGCTCGCCACGGCCTTCTCGAGCGCGAAGCGGCTCTCGAGCGGGCGCGACTGCTGCGAGGCCCAGGCTCCGATGCGGCTGTCGCGCGGGCGAGACTGGAAATACGCATCGGCCTCGGCGTCGCTGACGATCGACACGGGTCCGCGAATACGGACTTGCCGGCGCAGGCTCTTCCAGTGGAACAACGCGGCCGCCTTGCCCTGGCCGAGCAGCTCCTCGCCCTTCTGGCTTTGGGTGTTGGTGTAGAAGACGAAGCCGTCGCGATCGTGCCCCTTCAGCAGGACCATGCGGACATTGGGCAGGCCCTCGGCATCGACCGTCGAGAGTGCCATGCCGTTGGGGTCGTTCGGCTCGGAGCGCGCGGCCTCCTCCAGCCAGCTCGCGAACAGGGCGAAGGGTTCATCGACTTCGGTGAAGTCACCCGGCGTTAACCGTTCCACGTGTCTAATCCTCGGCAAGTTCTGGTTAAGCGTCGGGCGAGCGCAATCTGTGATTTGGTGTTGGACTGCGAGTTTATATAGGCCAGCCCGGGCGGCGAACCAAAGCCTCGATCGGCGCGCTGCGCCCATGCGTCCGGCTGCTGTCGCCACCGTGCTGCTGCTCGCCGTTGCCAGCGCCGGCTGCTCGGTCTCCTTTCCGATCCTCGGCCTGTCGAGCAAGTCCGAAGACGAGGTGGCGATGACGACGACTTCGACCCTGCCGGCGCGCGGCACGACGAAGCCGAGCGTGCTTGGCGCCCTCTCCACCGAGCTTGGTCCCGAGGATCTGCGCCGTGCCGATGGGGCGATGGCGCTGGCCCTCGACCCCCAGGGCAATGGCGCAGCGGTCAACTGGGATAATCCGCAGAGCGGCATGAAGGGATCGTTCACGCCGGTCGGTGGGCCGTTCCTGCGCTCGGACGAGATTTGTCGTGCCTTCATCGCCAATGTCCAGACGCAGACCAGCCCGGTTCGGCTTCAGGGCACGGCCTGCCGTCCGTCCGGTGGAGAATGGGCAGTCAAGGAAACGCAACCCTGGAAGGGGTTCAGCTAGCATAGGCTGCCGGATCCGGCCTGCGGCCGCGCCGGGAAGGAAAACGTTGCATTCCCGCCACAGTCTCCCCACATAGCGGGCGGAGCTGTTCCGGCGTGCCGTATCGGGCGCGGGAAACAGCGTCTCGTCGAAGAGTGGGGTTCATGCATGCGCGATCCGTATCAGGTCCTGGGCGTCGCCCGTGGTGCCAGCGAAGCTGAAATCAAGAAAGCCTATCGCCGTCGCGCCAAGGACCTGCATCCCGACCGCAATCAGGATGATCCCAAGGCGCAGGACCGCTTCTCGGAGCTCAACAGCGCCTATGAGATCGTGGGTGACGAAACCAAGCGCAAACAGTTCGACCGCGGCGAGATCGACGCCGACGGCAAGCCGAAATTCCAGGGCTTTGAGGGCATGGGCGCCGGTCGGGGTGGGCGTGCCGGCGGGTTCGAGTTCAATTTCGGCCATGGCGGCGGCGCAGCTTCCGGGCGTGGCGGGGCCGATCAGGGCTTCGATCCTGCCGATATTTTCGGCTCGCTTTTCGGTGACGCGGCCCGCCGCGGCGGCGGCCGGGCTCGCCATGAGCCCCAGAAACCGCCGGAGCAGAGCTTTTCGCTGAGCGTCTCGCTTGCCGAGGCCGCCACGGGCGCTACCCGCCGTGTGAAGCTGCCGCATGGGCGCGAGGTCGAGGTCACGATTCCCGAGGGTGTTGCGGACGGCAAGGTCATGCGGCTGCGCGGCCTTGGCCAGACCGATCCCTTCTCGGGCGAGGCTGGCGACCTGCTGATGACGATCAAGGTCAAGCCCGATCCGCGCTTCACGATCGAGGGCCATGATCTGCGTACCCGCGTGGCGGTTCCGCTGGCGACGGCCGTGCTGGGCGGGCCACTGCATGTGCCGACCCTCACCGGAGCCGTGGAGATGAAGATTCCACCGCTGACCGGTACGACGAAGCAGTTTCGCCTGCGCGGCAAAGGGCTGAAGGGCGAGAAGGGTCATCACGGCGATCTCTTCGTCGCAATCGACATCGAGATGCCGGAGAAGGATCCCGAACTGACGGCGCTGATGAAGGCGCGKAGCGAGTAAGCGAGCAACTGAGCCTTTCGTTGAGGCGCTGGCTCGGCTAAGAGACCTTCCGCTTCGTCCAGTTCGCAGGTCCCCGATGCCCGAATCCAGCGCTGCCTCCTCCACCGCCAATGTCCTGAAGGGCAAGCGGGGCCTCATCATGGGCGTCGCGAACAATCGCTCGATTGCCTGGGGCATTGCCAAGGCTGCGGCCGATGCTGGTGCGGAGCTGGCTTTCACCTATCAGGGCGATGCGCTGAAGAAGCGCGTCGAACCCCTGGCGAAGGAACTTGGCGGGCATGTTGTCGGCCATTGCGACGTCACCGACTCGGCGACGATCGATGCCGTCTTCGCCGAGGTCGAGAAGCTCTGGGGCAAGCTCGATTTCGTCGTTCACTGCATCGCCTTCTCCGACAAGGACGAGCTGACCGGCCGCTATGTCGAGACGACTGAAGCGAATTTCACCAAGTCGCTCCTGATCTCCTGCTATTCCTTCACCGCCGTCACGCAGCGCGCCGAGAAGCTGATGACCAATGGCGGCTCGATGC
>NZ_JBFTLD010000270.1:0-9012 GCF_056396265.1 Allobosea sp. 05T422_2
GTGCTGACGATATCGCCGTTGATCGTGCCCGTGGCGAGGTTGTTGACGGTATTGAGCCCGTTGCCGGCAAAGGTGATTGCGGGGCCGGTTCCGCCATGGATCTGCGCGGCCGCGCCGCCGACGCCATTATTGATGGTGATGGTCTGAGCCGCGCTGGAGGCGCCGGTGCCGGCCGCGATCCCGTTGGTCGATCCGCGAACGATGCCGCTATTGTCAAACACCAGCGCGCGCGCCGACGCGCCGGCGGCAAAACTCTGGTTCACGCCGATGCCTGCGCCGCCTCCCGTCGCAGTCCCGGCAATCGTCGCACCAGCGGCATTGGCGATCCGGATGGTGAGCCCGCGTTGCCTTGCAAGAAGGACATGCCGAGCGCATTGCCGGCTCCGGCATTCGTCGCGGAGATGATGCCGAGATTGGTGAGAACGCTCGTCCCGGCCCCGGTCCCGGACGAGAAGGCCACGCCGGTGAGGGGGGTGGCAGCGCTTCCGGATGCGATGATCGAGCCGTTATTGTTGAGCAGGTTCCCGGCCGTGTTCAGCCCGAAGGTGACAGCCTGACCGGTCGCTGGTGCCTGCTGGACGGTTGCGCCCGGCGCGACCGTGATGGTGACGGGCGTGTTGGCCGGCGCCGCAAAACCATCGGCGTCCGTACCCGAGCAGGTCACGATCGCCCCGGCTCCGGGCGGATCGGGTACGCACTGTGCCTGCGCGGGCAGGGACGCGAAGAACCCGATGAGACCGGAAGCAAGGGCGGAAACAGGGCCGTGAGCGGAATGTCGCCTTGCTCCGGTCGCTCGAAGCCATCGCCCCATATGCACGGCCCGCTTGTAGCCGAGTCAGGGCATGATGAAGTTGGTTGAGCATCTAGTCGACCGGAAAAGCGACTGAGCAGCCGCCCGGTCCCCGTATCCTGTCAATACCTGCCAGGCGGAAGCTCCGGGTTCCTTCCGTTGAAGATGTCTGCTCTCAACCATTCCGGGCACAACCGAAGGGCCCCCGACTGCCGCCGCCGGTCGCAGACCTGTGCACCGAGCAGAAGCACACGCCAGAACCGGTCCGTGGCAACGCCGGCCATCATGAACGACAGGACCGCCAGCATCCGGTGCCCTTCGGCGAGCGGCGAGGCCCATGGCGCGCCCGTGAGCCAGATGAGGCCGGCAAAGCTGGCGCTGAAGCTTGCGCAGAATAACAGTGCGTAGAGCAGCAGGGACCCAAGAACGCTCTTGAAGGTCACGCGCCCTCAAGTCCCGGCGATTATGTCCCCGATCGATTCGTGCAGTTCATGAAGGCCATATGCGCGGGCGTGCGCCGGGGCGCTGCGTTCCATTTGATCTTGCCCGGGCGATGCGGATCGGCAGTTATCGAGCCACCATTGTTGAGAGCACAGTTGCAGGCGCGCATATTCTTCATGCCCCTGCATTCCGGCCTCGTCCCGCCTGACTGCGCCGACGCAGTCGAGGCCAACCCCAGCATGCCCAAGAGCACGCTGCTCACGACGATAGTCATCTTCACGGCAATCTCCCCACAGCCTGACGCAGCGTTTCACGCCGTCTTTCATGAGTCCACGGGGCAGCACGACCTTGCTCTGCCCTCGGCAGGTCCAGAGGCTCCGGGAAGGCGTTGCCTGCGTCGGTCGCCCAAGGATCGTCGACGGGCTTGATCGCGTCCGTCCCGGCGGATACGGCAACGCGTCCGGTCGGGAAGGGCAGTCGAGCCCTCCGCGGCAGCGCGGCCCCGCACTTCGCTGTGGAATGAATGATGAGCTTCACGATCCTGGCTTTCGGCGACAGCCTCACCTGGGGCTCGGACCACCTGCACGGCGGCCGCCATGCGTTCGAGGACCGATGGCCGAATGTGCTCGCGGCCGGGCTAGGGTCCGCGGCAACCGTCGTGACTGAGGGGCTGGGCGGACGAACCAGCTGTTTCGACGATCACATGTCGCCGTCTGACCGAAATGGCGCGCGGATCCTGCCGACGCTGCTCGGCAGCCATTATCCGCTCGATCTGCTCATCATCATGCTGGGCGCCAATGATCTCAAGCCGCATATCTGCGGGCGGGCCGCGGGGGCTGCCGCGGGAATCGACCGGCTMATCGAGATCGCACAGAGCTTTCCCTATGGCTGGGGCGCCGCAGCGCCCAAGATCCTGGTGGTGTCGCCGCCGATCTTCGCTGCCTCGCGCGCACCGGACGGGTTGCCCGTCGGCGGGCGCGATATCGCGGAATCCCGGCGCCTGGCACCGGAATATGACGCCGTTGCCCGACGCCGCGGCTGCAGCTTCTTCGACGCCGCCTCGGTTGCCAAGGCTTCGGTCATCGACGGCGTGCACCTGGACGCAGAGAACACCCGCAATATCGGCCAGGCGCTTGTGCCGGTCGTCGTTGCGATGATCTGACCCTCCGTGGGTGCCGCGGCTTTCCCGGAAGCCGCGACCCGGTCCTCGGGGCGGCTCTTTAGGCTCGCATCCGGCATCGGTTGACCGCGCCATGCCGCCCTCTGACGACATGGTTCTCGTGCCGCACTGACGGCCGCGCCTCATTCCCAGGAGCTGGCCGAACAGGCTGCACGGCCTGACTTCCTGGGTTCTGCTAACTTCTTCCGGACAAAAAACACTTACTGCGGGGCGGGCAGGATCATACTCCCGGTGATCTCCAGATGGCGCCTCATCAGTACGGCGGCCAGTTCCGCATCTCCTGCCTCCAGCCGCGTCAGGATCTCCATGTGCTCGCTGTGGTTGGCCCGCACGCGATCAAAGCCGTGCTTCCAGTTATAGATCGAGAAACGCCGCAGCCGGTTCTGGCGCCGCATGGCCTCGAGGAAGAAGCGGTTGCCGGAGGCCTCGGCCAGGCCCTCGTGAAATGCCGCGTTCATCTCGAAGAAGGCGACGCTGGAGGATTCGCTCCAGGGCAGGGACAGGCTTTCATCGTGCTGGCGCCGCATCTCTTCGGCAAAGCCGGGCAGGAGCGCAAATCCAGGCTCGAGAAGCGCGGCCGGCTCGATGATCAGCCTGAACCGGTAGCTCTCCCGGCGTAGTTCTGCGCTCCAGCGCGTCAGGAACCGCCAGCCATAACCCGGTTTGCGCTCCACCATCTTCAGATCGGCAAGCAGGTCGAGCGCCCTGCGGACCGTGGGGCGCACGGCATCGTAGCGCTGCATCAGCTCCGTTTCCGAGATGTCGTCGCCAAGCCTGCCATTGTCCCGGTCGGCGGCGATACGCACCAGCAGGTCGTCATCGCCGGAGCGTTCGCCGGATGCGGTCGCTTCCGCCGGCAAGGCGGCAAGCAACTCGACGCCGCGCTGCGGCCGCCGGATGACGAGCCCGCGCGTGGCCAGCAGATCAAGCGCGGCGCGCACCGGCGAGCGGGAGACGTTCAGGCGCTCGGCCAGGGTCTTCTCGTTCAGGCGGTCGCCCGGAGCGACGCCGTCGGCGCGGGCGAGATCCATGATGCGCCCGGCGAGCTCTTCCTGGAGGCGCGTGGGCTGGCGGCCGGTTTCAGTGTCCATAATGGTCATTGTATCACAAAAAACATTCTGATACGTCTCGTCAAGGCTGCGGCGGGCCCGGGCAGCCCTTGAAGGGGAGAGCTTAGCAACAATGCCGTTTTCCTCGCACTGCCCGCCGCATGAAATCGCCGGCCCGTCGCGGCAGCGCGGCCGCCCATACGGCGGGGGCACGCCGGATCGCAGCGGGCAGGGCGCCGGCCACCCGGCGATCCGGATGCCAGCCATTGGCGTCGCAGGGCGCCTGATCCGCGCGCCGAGCATTCCGGCCAGGCCGCGCATCGCGGTCTGTTCGCCGGAAACGAGGATGGAAGTGCCGCGCGCAACCGTCGGCGTCCCGAGTGAGACGGCACGATCGGCGGCCTTGAATCGATCATGCCCATGGGCCGCGGAGCGATGGCCCCGTGGAGCTGAAGCCAACTCAAGAAACGAGGGGATCAAGATGAGACTGCCCACGCTGCTGGTACTGTCCTCCGGCCTCGTGRCCGGCATCGCGAATGCCCAGGAGGCGCAGCCGCTCCGCCTTCGCCTCAACGCCGATATCCGTTCGCTCGATCCGGGCGTCAATCGCGATGCCAATACCGACGCGGTCCAGAACCATCTCTTCGAAGGGCTGGTCGCCTTCAGGGAGGATGCGAGCGTCGGTCCGCTCCTGGCGAAATCGATCAGCGTCTCCGAGGACGGCAGGACCTATACCTTCGTGCTGCGGGACGATCTCCACTTCAGCAATGGCGAGCTGGTCGGCAGCGACGACGTGCTGTTCGCCTGGAAGCGCTACACCGATCCCGCCACCGGCTGGCGCTGCCTCTCCGAGGTCGATGGGCGCGGCGCCGTGAAGGTGACGGATGTCGTCGCCAAGGACGCCAGAACCGTCACATTCACGCTTGCAAAACCCTCCGCGCTCTTCCTCGGGACCCTGGCMCGTCCCGATTGCGGCGGCACCGGCATCTACCACAGGAGCTCGCTCGGCCCCGATGGCAAATGGCTTGCGCCTGTCACGACGGCACCCTTCAAGCTCGGCGAATGGCGGCGCGGCCAGTTCATCGATCTGGTCCGCAACGACAGATATTCCGCCTTGYCGGGGGCGCGGGACGGCCTCACCGGCAACAAGTCCACCACGCTCCAAAAGCTGCGCTTCGCCATCATCCCGGATGAGTCGACGGCGAAGGCAGCCCTGCTGGCGGGCAATATCGACGTCAATTTCGATGTCCAGAACGCCGATCTGGCCGAGTACAAGGCCAATAAGGACGTCACCCTGGACTCGGCATCGGTGATGAATGTCAACGACATCCTGATTCAGACCAAGGATCCGCTGCTGTCCGATGTCCGCATCCGACGCGCCTTGCAGCTCGCCCTCGACCTGCCCGTCCTGGTCGACCAGGTCAGCGAGGGAACGGCCAAGCCCAACAACTCACCGATCCCRCCGGCGAGCGCCTATCACCGGAAGCTCCAAGCGCAGCCGATCGCGCGCGATCTCGCCACCGCCAGGAAACTTCTGGCGGAGGCGGGCTACAAGGGGCAGCCGATCAGGATGATCACCAACAAGCGCTACCAGAGCATGTTCGACCAGGCGGTGATCGCGCAGGCCATGGCCAGGGAGGCCGGAATCACGATCGATCTCGACGTGCTGGAATGGGGCGCGCAGCAGGACCGCTATCTCGCGGGGTCCTATCAATTGATGTCGCACGGCTTTTCCGCGCGGCTCGACCCGTCGCTGTCCTTCGAGATGTTCACCGGTTCCAAGGCGGAGCAGCCCCGCAAGGCCTGGGACAACCCCGAGGCGCAAAAGCTCCTTGCTCAAAGCATGGAGGTCGCCGACCCGGCGCAGCGTCAGGCGATCATCGACAGGCTCGAGGTGATGTTTCGCGAGGATGTTCCGATGATCGTGCTCTACTCGGAGGTCCGGACCAGCGCTGCCCGCTCCTATGTCTCCGGGTACAGGAGCTGGGCCATGGGGCAACCGCGAGCCTGGGGTGTCTCCATCGCCAGGTAGCCCATGCCGGGCACCGCCATGATGGCCGACAGGCCGGCGCCGGTGCCGAAGCTCATCCCCAAACTCTCTCGTCAGGCGCGGATGCCGGGCGCACCGCCCCTGACGCTCTTTCCGCTGAACAGGATTGGACCATGACTTTGACACGACTGCCGCGGGCGACGCCTTCATCGCGCGATGTCGACGCTGCCGGGATCACGCGCTTTCTCGACGCTGTGCAGCTCGCCGGCCTCGAACTGCACAGCTTCATGGTCTTCAAGGACGATGCCGTCGTTGCCGAGGCTTTCTGGAAGCCGTTCGGTCCCGACCGCCCGCATATGCAGCATTCCGCCACGAAGAGCTGGACGGCCGTCGCGGTCGGCTTCGTCCATGCCGATGKGCTGCTCGACCTCGACGACAAGGTCGTCGATTTCTTCCCCGAGCATCTGCCGGCCGAAATCAGCCCGAACCTCGCAGCGATGACGGTCAAGGACCTGCTGACCATGCGCACGGGCCACCGCACCGGCCTCTCCGGCGGCGAATGGCGCTACCTCACCGGAAGCTGGATCGAGGCGTTTCTGAACGAGCCGGTCGTCGAACGCCCCGGCACGCGCTTCGTCTACAGCAGCGGCTCCAGCTACATGCTGTCGGCCATCGTCACGAAGCTGACCGGGCAGAYCGTCAGCGACTATCTGGAACCGCGCCTGTTCCGCCCGCTCGGCATGGGGGAGATCAGCTGGGATGTCTCGCCGGAAGGCATCGGCACCGGCGGGAACGGGCTGAGCTGCTCCGCTGAGGACATGATGAAGTTCTCCGTCCTGCATCTCCAGGACGGCATGTGGAACGGCCAGCAGGTGATCCCGGCCGATTGGGTCCGGGCGACACGGCACAATCATGTCGGCGAATTCGAGATGATGTCGTTCGACGGCAAGCGCTATCGCCCGGCCGATCCCGCTGGCGTGCCCGATATCCGCCCGGGCTATGGCTACCAGTGGTGGATGACGCCCCATGGCGGCACCCGCGCCGCCGGCGTCTTCGGGCAATATTACATCCTGTTGCCCGAGCAACGCGCCGCGATCACGATCACCGCGGCCCTTCCGCTGAGCGAGAAGCGGCTTCTGAGCACGGTCTGGGCGGAGCTGTTCCCGGCCCTGACGCAGCCGGGCTCCGCGGCAGCCGACGCGGCCCTTTCGTCACGCCTGGCGACGCTGGCGATGCCGGTCGAGGCGGGAGCGCTGCAGAGCCCTCGCGCGTCCGAGATCAGCGGCCGCACCATTCGCTTCGCGCCGAATGCCAACCACGTATCGGAAGCGTCGCTGAGCTTCGCGGCAGGGCACTGCGAATTCCGTCTCGTCGACCACCGCGGCACGCACAAGATCACGCTCGGCCTCGGGCATGGCATCGAAGGCCAGACGACGATGAGCGGGCAGGACCTGCATCACGCCTACCAGCCGGACCTCATGCGGGTGATCGCAAGCGGCGTCTGGCGCGACGAGGCGACCTTCGTCATGACGTGGCGCTATGTCGAGACCGTGTTCTGCGACACCGTCATCCTCCGCATCGAGGGCGACACGATCGAGCYMGACCGCAGCGTCAACGTCAATGCCGGCCTGACGAAGCACCCGACGTTGAACGGTGCGCTGTCGCGGGCAGCAGCCTGAGACGAGCCCCCGGGGGCACCACCCGGGGGCGGATCGCGCGGCGATGAACACAACCCCACAGGTTCACGATGAAAATCCTCGTTCTTCCCGGTGACGGCATCGGACCCGAGATCACCACCGCCACCCTTGCGGTACTCGACGTTGCCGATGCGGCGCTGGCGCTCGGGCTCGATATCGAGACCCGCGAGATCGGCCTCGCCAGCCTGAGGGCGCAGGGCACGACCTTGCCGCAGGACGTCATGACCCGGATTCCCGAGGTCGACGGTGTCATCCTCGGCCCGGTTTCGCATTACGAATATCCGGCCCGCGACAAGGGCGGCATCAATCCCTCTGCCGAGCTGCGCGTCGTCTTCGAGCTCTTCGCCAATCTGCGCCCCTGCCGGTCGCGCGCGGGCCTGAGTATCCTGCGCAAGCCGATGGACCTGGTCATCGTGCGCGAGAACACCGAGGGATTCTACTCGGACCGCAACATGTTCGCCGGCGGCGGCGAGTTCATGCCCGATCCCGACATGGCGTTGTCCATCCGCAAGATCACGGCGAGATCCTCGGCCCGCATCGCGCGCGCCGCCTTCGAGCTGGCGCGTGGCCGCCGCCGCAAGGTCACCGCCGTCCACAAGGCCAATGTGGTCAAGCTGTCGGATGGCCTGTTCCTGAGCGAGGTCCGCAAGGTCGCGGAGKATTTTCCGGATGTGGAGCTGGAGGAACTGATCGTCGACGCGACGGCCGCGTTGCTCATCCGCTCGCCGGATCGCTTCGACGTGATCGTGACGACCAACATGTTCGGAGACATCCTCTCCGACGAGGCGTCCGAGCTGTCCGGCAGCCTCGGTCTCGGCGGCTCGATCAATACCGGCCATGACATCTGCGTCGCGCAGGCCCAGCACGGATCCGCGCCCGATATCGCAGGCCAGAACCTGGCGAACCCGACCTCCCTCATTCTCTCGGCTGCGATGCTGCTGGACTGGCGAGGCCGGCGCGACGCCAATGCCAAGCTGATCGCGGCCGCGGGCGCGATCGAACGCGCCGTTGATGTCGTCCTCGACGATCCAGCGACGCGCACCCGCGATATCGGCGGCACATTGGGCACGGATGCCTTCGCGGAGGCTGTGACCGCGGAATTGCGCCGGCAACTTTCGGGACGTGTCGCGGCCTGAAGCCGAACGCCGCTTGGATCGGGCCCGTCCGATCCTGAACCCAATTCATCAGGAGAGATCGCATGTCGACTAATCCGGATACGGCTCGCGCCAGGCCCGCCGTTCTTCGTCCGTCCGAGATCCCGGCGCGCCAGCGCGGCGGTGGGGCCAAAACGGTCCCGCTCGTCACGCGTCGCACGGGCTCGACCAGCTTCATCAATGGCATCACCATCTTCGAGCCGGGGGCTGCGATCCCGCTGCACAGCCACAATTGCGAAGAGAGCGTCATGCTGCTGGAAGGCGAGGCCATCGCCGAAATCGACGGTGTCGAGTACCCGATCGCGGCAGGCGACATCACCTTCATCCCCGCCGATCTGCCGCATCGGTTTCGCAACGTCTCGGCGACCGAGGGCATGAGGATCCTCTGGATCTATGCCTCGATCGACGCCACGCGAACGCTGGTCGAGACAGGCGATACGCGCTCGATCGACGATGAGCACCTGGCGCCCGTGGCAACCTGAGCAGGGAGCGTACCCAGCCGGCTGAAGGTGATCGGGACTGAGCCCTGAACCGAAGGGAGGGGGGCTGCCCCGGTCTTGGCAGAGGTTCCTGGAGGGCAATCGCTTATGTTGCGGCGATTGGAGATGCGGCACAATCTTCGCGCAGATGTGTCCCGCAAACAACGGAGGCTCAACTTTACGTTTGCCAGGTGTCGCGTGGTCTAGCGTCCCAGACTGAACTCTGTTCCAC
>NZ_JBFTLD010000271.1:0-8928 GCF_056396265.1 Allobosea sp. 05T422_2
GGCTGAAGCGCTCCACTTCCAAGATGTCGAAGCCGGGCCGCTTCCGGGATCTTTGCCGCAGCACGTACGCGCGCCGCGCTGGCATGGATTGCGTGTGTTCTGCTGGCGCGCGAGCCTCCGACGCGGCATTGCTTCTCCCCAAGACGGCCTCTCCGAAACGGCCCTTCACCTGAGGACCCTGATGACCATCGCTCAGACATTCGACCAGTGGATCGACCGCCGCGGCACGCATTGCGCGAAATGGGACACGATGGAGACCCATTACGGGGTTTCGCCCTCCGGTGGGCTGGCCATGTGGGTGGCCGACATGGATTTCCGGCCGCCGGCCTGCGTGCAAGCTGCGGTCGAGGCCATGGCGGCGCACGGCATCTACGGCTATTTCGGCGATGAGCGGGCGAGCAACGACGCCATCCGCTGGTGGATGAAGGCGCGCCATGGCTGGGAAGTCGATGAGAAGGCGATCTTCACCACGCATGGGCTGGTGAACGGCACGGCGCTCTGCGTCGATGCCTATACCAAGCCGGGCGAGGGCGTCATCGTGATGACCCCGGTCTACCACGCCTTCGCCCGCATCATTAAGGCGGCGGGGCGGCAGGTCGTCGAATGCAAGCTCGTGAACGGGGGCGGTCGCTACCTCCTCGATATCGCCGGCTGGGATGCGCAGATGACCGGCAACGAGCGCATGCTGCTGCTCTGCTCGCCGCATAATCCCGGCGGGCGGGTCTGGACCCGCGACGAGCTGCGCGAGATCGCACAGTTCTGCGTGCGTCACGACCTGATCCTGGTCTCCGACGAGATCCACCATGATCTCGTCATGCCCGGCCACAAGCACATCGCGATGCCCGTGGCGGMGCCCGAGATCATCGACCGCCTGGTGATGATGACCGCGACGACCAAGACCTTCAACATCGCCGGCTGCCATTCCGGCAATGTCATCATCCCCGATGAGGCGCTGCGGGCTCCGTTCCGGGCGCGGATGAACGCGCTCGGCATCTCGCCGAACTCGTTTGGCATGGCGATGGCGACCGCCGCCTACAGCCCCGAGGGCGCGGCCTGGGTCGACGAGCTCGTCGCCTATCTCGACGGCAATCGCCGGCTCTTCGACGAGGGCATCGACAGCATTCCCGGCCTGCGCTCGATGCCGCTGGAGGCGACCTATCTCGCCTGGGTCGATTTCTCCGGCACCGGCATGGAGTCAAAGGAGTTCATCGCAAGGGTCGAGAAACAGGCGAAGATCGCAGCCAGCCATGGCGCGACCTTCGGCTCCGGCGGCGACAATTTCCTGCGCTTCAACCTGGCGACGCAGCGCGCCAATGTCGCCGAGGCCGTCTCGCGCCTGAAGGATGCCTTCGCCGACATGCAGTAGGAGCGGCCTTCCACCGCCTCCCGATGAATGACGTCGCGATGTCCCGGCCGGTCATCGCGGCGCAGCCGCGCTGGTCGTCCTGCGGGCCGGGCCGGTGGGGTTGCGCCAGTCGCGCTTTGAAAGCCGCAACGTCCGGTCCATGGTCCGCCTCGCGTTGGGGAACGTCCGGGCGCGCATTCCCATTCCGGGGCGGAGGAATAATCGATGAAGCAATGTTCTTTGGCGGGGCTGGTGGTGTCCATCGGCCTGGCGCTGGCCGGGTGCCAGTCGACCACTGACGCCGTTCAGAACAAGGAAGACATGCTGTCGGCGGCGGGCTTCGTTCCCCAGCCCGCCAATACGCCGGAACGCCTGGCGACCTTGCGCAAGTTCCCGCCCAACAAGTTCGTCCAGCAGGTCAAGAACAACCAGATGGTCTATGTCTATGCCGACCCGATCGTCTGCCAATGCGTCTATTTCGGCGACCAGACGGCCTATGCCCAGTTCCGGCAGATGGTGTTCGCCAAGAAGCTGGCCGACGAACGCCAGATGACGGCGGCGATGGCGCAGGATGCCTTCGATTTCGGGCCCTGGGGCGGCCCGGGCTTCATGTTCTGAGCCAAGCATCGGCCCGAAAACTGGATTGCGGTTTTCGGGCCAAGCCGATGCAAACACAGATGCTTAGCTCATCGGCACGAAAACTGGATTGCGGTTTTCGGGCAAGCCGATGCAAACACAGATGCTTAGCTCATCGTCCCGAAAACTGGATTACGGTTTTCGGGACGGTCCGATGAGCTGAGGGCGAGGGCGCCGATCTCCGTGCCACCCAGTCGCTGACCGAAATCGTGGCGCGGGCTCGCCCCGCGCTGCAATCAGGCGCTGCTGCCCCTGCGGGAAAGGGCAGGCTCCGGGATGCTGGCCCCTCCGTCCGATCCCGCCCCGCGGCCCGCGCCATGGCTGGGACGTGCTGCAGCGTCCGCTCCGGCGGGGGCGCATCGCGACGGCCGCGCTCGGTTATGCGGCCCTGATGATGCGCAAGCGCGGAAGAGTTTTTTACGCGCAATACGTGCGGATACTGTCGGATTTCCCCCAGTGCCGGGACGTTGTGGCCTAGCTCCACAATAATGTGTAACCTTTGCGCAACCTGCCGGGGTGGATTGGCGTTCCCTTGCAGGTGAAGTGGAGACGTAATGGTCCGCTAAGACCGCCTGAACAGGCGTCTATTAAATGCGCAACGAGATCGAAACCGCACCGAAGGACGGGACATTCGTCATCCTCGAGGATGATTCGAGTGGCATCTATGACGTTGCTCACTGGATGGCGGCGACAGGCCAGTGGATCGGCAAGAACGATGAGCCGATCACGATCACGCCGACGCATTGGCACCCATTGGCTCATGACAATTACTTCCTTCTCGAGGGCGAAGGACCGGATGATCGCGCCACGGAGCGCCGCTCGAGGCGACGCCTCTATCTGCCGATCGCCGCCGCCGCGCTCGTCGCTGCGGCGCTGCTGTTTTTCTATTGGATCGGCGGCCTGGTTCAGCGCGACGATGGCGGCAAGGCCGGGCCGCAGGTCGCGATGCGCGCCCCGTCGCCGGACCGGAACGCGAAGAGCCCGCCTCCAGCGCCGCGAACGGGCGAATCCAGCCGGGCCAACGCGCCGGCGGACATCCGGCAGCTGACCACGGCGCCGGCGCCCGATGCGCAGAAATCCCCGAATTCCCGGCCGCCCGAAACCCGGGTGGAAGATCCGGTCGAGGCCGGGCGCACCCTCGAACAGCTGGACGTGCTGCAATTGCGGGCCCAGGCCGCGAAATCCGCGGAAGCGCTCCGACGGGAGCGCGAACAGGCTGCAAATCTGACGCAACAGGTCGCTGCTGCGCGGCAGGAACTCACTGACAGCACTGCGCAATATCGCCAGGCCCTCGAAGGCGAACGGGCCCGCAGCGCCGCACTGGCTGGCGAACTGGCGAAGGCGCAGCGCGACGCCGGGATGCAGGCCGAACACATGCGCAAGGCCGGCGAAGACGCCGCGCAACTGAAGCAGGCGGAGGTCGCAAGGGCCGCGGCCTCGCTTGGACAGGAGCGCGAGCAGGCGGCTGCGCTGGCGCGCGAGGTTGCCGCAGCGCGGGAGGCACTGAGCGCGGACACCGAGCAGCAGCGTCAGGCGCTCGAGGCGGAACATGCCCGCAGCAGCGCCTTGGCCGACCAGCTGGCGTCGGCGCAGCGCGATCTGGAGATGCAGGCGGCACAACTGCGCAAGGCGGGCGAAGAGGCCGAGCAGCTGAAGCTGGAGCGCGAGCGGGCGGCCGCGCTCGCAGGTGAGGTTGCCTCGGTGCGGCTGGAGTTCACGGCCGGCACGACRCAGCAGCGCCAGGCGCTCGACGAGGAGCGCGCCCGCAGCGCGGCGCTCGCGGGCGAATTGGCGAAGGCGCAGCGCGAGAGGCAGCTGCAGATCGCAGAGCTGAGCAAGGCGAGCGACGAGGCGGCGAGGCTCAGGCAGGCAGAGGTCGCCGGGACCGCAGACGCCGCCAAGGCTGCGGACGCGTTGAAGCAGGAGCGTGAGCAGGCCGCCGCTCTCGTACAGCAGGTGGCGGCGGCGCGGCAGGAGCTTTCTGCCGGCACGGCGCAGCAGCGCCAGGCGCTCGACGAGGAACGCGCCCGCAGCGCCGCGCTCGCCGGCGCTCTGGCGAAGGCGCAGCGCGAAATCGAAACGCAGGCGGCGCAGCTGAGCAAGGCGAATGCGGATGCCGCAGGGCTCAGGCAGGCACAGTCCGAAACCAATGCGGATGCGCAGGGGCAGGAGCGCGGGCAGGCGGCGGCCCTTGCCGCCGAGGTTTCAGCCGCGCGCGAGGCGCTGGCGACGGGCACGGCGCAGCAGCGCCAGGCGCTCGAGGAGGAGCGCTCCCGCAGCGCGGCACTCGCCGGCGAACTGGCGAAGGAGCAACGCGAAGCCGGATTGCAGCTGGCGGAACTGCGCAAGGCGAACGAGGAGGCCGCAGGGCTCAGGCAGGCGGAGGCCGCCAGGACGGCAGACGCCTCCAAGACTGCGGACGCGCTGAGGCAGGAGCACGAAAGGGCGGCAGCGCTCGCGCTTCAGGTCACGGCGGCGCGCGAGACATTGGCCGCGAGCACGGCGCAGCAGCGTCAGGCGCTTAACGATGAGCGCGCCCATAGCGTTGCGCTCGCCGCCGAGCTGGCGAAGGTGCAGCGTGAAGCGGGGACGCAAGCTGCAGCGTTGCGCAAGGCCAGCGAGGATACGACGCAGCTGAAGCAGGGGGAACTGGCGAAGACCGCAGACGCGCTCAGGCAGGAGCAGGAGAAAGCCGCCGGGCTGGCGCGGGAGATTGCAGCAGCGCGCGAGGCCCAGGCCACGAGCGCGGCGCAACAGCGCCAGGTGCTCGAGGAGGAGCGCGCCCGCGGCGCCGCACTCGCGGACGAATTGGCGAAGGCGCGGCGCGACGCCGGGGTGCAGGTCTCGGACCTGCGCAAGGCGGGCGAGGAGGCGGGAAAGCTCAGGCAGGCGGCGGAGAGCGCCGCGGCGGAACTGCGCCAGGCTCTGCAGGACGAGCGCGGCAGGGCGGCTGCGCTGGCKCGGGAACTCGAGGCGGCGCGGCGCACGGCGGTGGCGCGMGCCACGCCCCAGCCTGCGCCGGCCAGTCAGGCCTCCAGCCAGGCCGCGAACCAGGTCACCAGGCCGGCCGCGTTGGCCGAGCCCGTTGCACCGCCAGCGCCGCCGCAGTCACCGCCGGTCGCCAGCGAGGCAGAGGCGACGCGGCTGATTGCGCGCGCCAGCGTCCTGATCGGGCAGGGCGATATCGCCTCGGCGCGGATCGTGCTCGAGCGCGCCGCGGAAACCGGCAGCGCCCGGGCGTTCTTCATGCTCGCGGAAACCTATKACCCCGCCATCCTCTCGACCTGGCGGACCTATGGCACACGGGGCGAGGCGGCGAGGGCGCGCGAGCTTTATGCGAAGGCGCAGGCCGGCGGCATCCCGGAGGCGAAGGAGCGCTTGAACGGCTTGCGTCAGTAAAACGCCCGGGCGGGGGCGGAGACGGCCGAATGGCCGAATGGGGATGCCAAAGGGGAGTTCGGGAATGACGCTGTTTCCAGGACGATGCCTGTGCCTGCTCGCCGCCTTGACCCTGTTTGTCCCGGCGCTCCCGCCAGGCGATCTGCAGGCGCAGACGACACGGCTGGAGGCCGTGCGCGGGGCTGCGCCGCGGCGCGCGCCGACCTTTGAGGCGGAAAAGGAGCGGATGAATGCCTGGACCGTCGGTCTCGCCGGCGGCCTGATCGAGGGGGCGCCGCTGCGCTTCGCGGCGGAGATGGCGCGCGTCGTCGATGACGGGCCGAACCTGCATGTCCTGCCGATCGTGACCAGGGGGCCCACCGAGAACCTGAATTCGCTGCTCTATCTGCGCGGGATCGACACCGCGATCATCAATTCCGACGCGCTGGACGAATACAGGAACCAGATGCCGCAGATCCGGCGGCAGATCACCTATGTGCTCAATCTCTTCCCCTCGGAGCTGCACATCTTTGTCCGGCCGGAGATCCAGAGCCTGCAGGACCTCGCCGGCAAGAAGGTGAATTTCAACACGCTGGGCACGGCTGCCGCCTATTCCGGCCCGCTGATCTTCAGCCGCCTCGGCATCAACGCCGAGAAGACCTTCATCCCCCACCCGATCGCGCTGGAGCAGATGCGCAAGGGCGAGATGGCGGCGGTCGTCTTCATCACCTCCAAGCCCGTCGATGCCTTCGTGCGTGGCCGTTTTGAGCCGGGATTCAAGTTCCTCTCTGTTCCCTATGACAGCAAATTCGAGGATTATTATCTGCCGGCCGTGCTGGAGGCGGGCGAATATCCCGGGCTGATCAAGGCCGGCGAGCGCGTCCCGACCATCTCGGTGCCGACTGCGCTCGTCGCCTTCAACTGGCAGCCCCAGACCAACCGCTATCAGCGCGTCGCCCGTTTCGTCGACACGCTGTTCAACCGGATCGACCAGCTCCAGGCGCYGGGCTTCGACCCGAAATGGAAGTCGATCAACCTGGCCGCGACCGTGCCCGGGCTCGAGCGGTTCTCGGCGGCGCAGCAATGGCTCGATCGTCAGGCGCGCGCCCCGCGGGCGCTGCAATGAAGGCCTTCGCGCTCTCCGTCGCCTTCGCCGCCGCAAGCGGGATCGCGCTCGCGCAAGGCGCACCCAATGCGGCGCCCGACCCGATGGCGCATCTGCGAGCCTGCTCCCAGATGGCGCAGGCCGAGCGGCTGAAATGCCTGGACACGCTCTCGCAGCGCCTGGAGCCGGCGGCGCCTCAGGCGCGCGGGGGGGAGAACTGGATCATCAGTGAAACCACCTCGCCGGTGAATTATAGCCCGATCGTCACCGCCACCGCGGCTGCCCGCACCGGTTCCGACGGCGCGCTGAGCCAGCTCGCCATCCATTGCCGTGGCGGCCGCACCGAGCTCGTCGTCACAGGCCCCGCGCTCGCCAAGGGCGGCACGGACTACACCATCTCCTACCGCGTCAACGACGGCCAGTCGGTGCAAGCGGCGGCCGCGCAGCCCTCGTTCGGCGCCGGCGTCGCCTTCAAGGGCGATGTCGCGCAGCTCCTGCTGGCGCTGCCGGACGAGGGCGACCTCGCCATTCGTCTCGCTCCGCGTGTCGGCGCTGCCCATGACGGCACCTTTGCGCTCGGCGGGCTGAAGCGGGTGAGGGAGAAGGTCGCCGCGGCCTGCAACTGGCCGGGCGCCATCGCCAGGCCGCGGAACCCGTAGTCTTCGCCCAAGCCTTCTCGCCCAAGCCGTCGCCGAACTCGTCGCAAACCACGGGAGATGAAGACCATGACTGGATATGCCAAGGCCATGAGGGTCTCGCTGGCCGGCCTCGCAGCGTTGCTGATCGTCGTGCCGCCGGCGCTGGCGCAGCCGAAGAAGCAGGTGACGGCGCAGGCCGCAAAGCCCGCGGCGGAAAAGAAGCCGCACCAGCTCATCCTGCAGGTCAACACCAACGAGCCGGCGACGATGAATCTCGCGCTCAACAACGCGACGAACGTGGCGCAATACTACAAGGACCTCGGCGAGAAGGTGGAGATCGAGATCGTCACCTTCGGCCCCGGCCTGCACATGCTGCGTGAGGATACCTCGCCGGTGAAGGCACGGATCAAGGCGATCACGGCGAGCACGCCGTCGATCTCATTCAAGGCTTGCGGCAACACCCAGGAGAACATGAGCAAGACGGAAAACAAAGAGATCGGCCTGATCCCCGAGGCGACGCTGGTCAAATCCGGCGTCGTGCGCGTCATGGAACTGCAGGAGAAGGGCTGGACCTATGTCAGGCCCTGAAGCATCGGCGACCAAAAGTGGATTGCGGCTTTTGGCGCAGCCGATGCCCGTCACAACTGCGTGCTAGCGGGGAGAGCGCGCGGCGTCGTGCCAGGCGCTCCCCCACCAAACCTCTCCGCAACGGAACGTCCCCGTTGCCGAGAGTGTCCTGCGAATGGCCGCGGCCGATCAGTCGCTCGCTGAGCGCTCTGCGGAGACCAGCAGCATCATCGGCCGCTCGCATTCCGCCGCCAGGCCCGGGTTCTCGGCGATCTGATCGGCTGTCGGGGCAAATTCCTCGACCTGGCGGATCGAAAATCCCGTTGCGATCAATGTGTTGAGCGTCGTGGCTAACGTCCGGTGATATTTGAGCACGCCGTCGGTGAGCCAGTTGGTCCGGCGCTCGCCTTCGATCGCATAGCGGTTCACCGGCCAGGTCTTACGGCCGTCCTCGTCGGTCCACCAGCGCGGATGCGTAGCCGCCATGTAGATCGGGTGTTCGATCGTGAACACGAACTGGGAGCCTGGCGTGAGGGAGCGATGCACCATGCGCAGCAGGCGCCCGAAATCCGCGATATAGTGGAAGGTCAGCGCGCTGAAGGCGAAGTCGAACGCAGCCTGGGGCAGGTCGAGCAGCTCGAGATCGGCGATTGCGTACGCGACGCCCGCGTCGGAGGTATCCGCGATCGCCCGGGCGATCATTTTCTCGGAGACGTCCAGTCCGAGCACGGACCCGGCCCCGTGCTCGCGCGCCCACCGGGCAAACCAGCCGAAGCCGCAGCCGAGATCGACGACGCGCTTGCCCGTCAGGCCGGGCAGCATGGCGCGGATCGCCGGCCATTCCGGCGCGCCGGCCAGACCATGAACCTGTCGGGGAAGCTGGCTGTAGCCGGCGAAGAATTTTGGATCGTCATAGATGTTCTGTGCCACGTCTTTCACTCCATCACATTCAGATGGACGAGGCACAGGCGTGAAATTGGCCCCGTCCGTTTCCGGCGAGGCTGCAGGGGCGCGATACGCGTGTGTTAACGCAGCGATCGGCTGTCCCGCATCCCGCCTGTTGGGATGCCGGCAGCGCGGGCAACGATATGCGTATCCGTCTCGACCATCCCGGATTTATCGGGAACGGCACGATTCCTGTCAACGTCGCAGCGCGGTCCAATCCCCCGGGGTCAATCGGCGGCCGCTGCAGCGGACTTTCCCGGCACCCGAGACGATTGCGCCCCTGTAGGCCCGATTGGCCATTGCCTGCCATGAAC
>NZ_JBFTLD010000272.1:0-13965 GCF_056396265.1 Allobosea sp. 05T422_2
CGCGGAAGCTTCCGGACAAGGCCAGCTCGACATGCCCGGCGTTACGGCCGAGCAAGTCGATGAGGTCCCAGCTTGTCGAGCTCATTTGCTTGATGATGAGATCCATGAAGGCTCCTCCGCCCCAACGGTCACCCACCGATAACAATCCAAGCTCGAACAGGTTGCGCGGACGGTCTTCGAATTTCGGGCTACGGACGCGGGAAGCGATCGCAGCGGCAATGAGTGGTCACCGACGGACCAGATGCCCCGAGGTGAATCTGAACCTTCCGCCCGGACCTAATAACCCGGTCGGAACCATCTGGATTGCGCTGTCTGAGCCAACATTCGGCATTCACGGGACACCGGAGGCCTCGCAGGTCAGCAAAACGACGTCGCATGGCTGCGTGAGATTAACCAACTGGGACGGAGGAKCTTGGCGCCCTCGTGCGCCCGGGCGTGCCTGCGCAGTTCCTGGATTAGATCTGTGAGAGGTCGCCAGAACCGGCACGGTTTCGCGTGGTTCGCCCTTTCCTTATGTCTTTCTCTTTCCATGCCGGGCTTTGGGACGCTAGCACGCGACCTCCAGACCAAAGGGCACGGCCTCTCCCAATCGGGGCCGGTGCTCGCTCCGCTCCCTCCGCAATGGCCGACCGGTTTGAAGCCGCAAGTTGAGTTCGCTCAGGGCGGGAATTCAAGCGAACTGGGCGCGGGCAGGCCAACGGCACCGTCGACCTGCTTCCGTGTCTTCGAGGAGAACGGAGGCATCCTGCTGCCTTCGGCCGGCGGCATACGCACCGGTGAATGTGCCATCGAGGACCCGGGCGAACGATGCGCGTATTTTCCGGAACCCGAGGGCAGGTCCGATCGTTTGGGCCAGGGGCTGAGCTTGGGGGGAGAGACTTGGAGGTCCGCTATGCCTCTGACATTTGAAGCCGAGCCGGTGAACGCACCGGTGACCGCCGCGGATTATTCGGGTGATCCGCGTATCCAGAGAATTGCTAGGGCAATGTGTMGCGCTGCGCGGATAGACCCCGACCAGCCAGCCCGAGCTGTTGCGATTTTCAATATCATGCCTGCCGGACGATTGGAGAATGATCCGGCATGGACGTTGTTTCAGCGTCAGGCTGAACTCTTTGTCGCCATGAATCCGGATGTGGCTGGACCGCTCTGAGGCCTCAGAGCGGATATCGCATTGCTGACCTCATCTTGACTTCCGAGTAGTGAAGTAGGAACAAAAAGGGAACATGGCGGCCCGCCCATTTTCAGAGGACACCAACAATTGTGCGGTCCGAGCTCGCCATACAGTCTCTGCGCGAGCAGATCGCAAGGATCGAAGGCACGAACCGGCGCGCGAAAGCGGTGCTTCCGTTCGGAGTCGCCGAGGTGGACGCGCGCCTCCCAGGCGGCGGACTGGCGCTCGGGGCGCTGCATGAAGTGGCTGGCGGCGGCAACGGCGCGATCGACGGTGCCGCGGCCGCACTGTTCAGCGCGGGAGTTGCTGCCCGCACCCGGGGGAGGGTCCTGTGGTGCATCACGCGGCCGGACCTCTTTGCTCCCGCCTTCGCGCAGGCCGGACTTGTCCCTGATCGGGTGATCTATGTCGAAGCCGGTGACGACAAGGCAGTCCTTTCCTGCATGGAAGAAGGACTGCGGCACGGTGGACTTGGATCCGTCGTGGGGGAAGTCGCCCGCCTATCCATGACCGCCTCTCGTCGGCTGCAACTGGCCGCGGAGGGGACCGGGTCGGTCGGAATTGCCCTTCGCCGTTGGCGGCGTCAGGCGGAAGCCGCCGATTTTGGTCAACCGACAGCGGCCATGACGCGTTGGCGGATCTCGGTGATGCCATCCTCGCCGCTGCCGGTTCCCGGCGTGGGACGGCCTCGCTGGCTGGTCGAGCTCATCCGGGCCCGTGCCGGCGACAGTGCAGATTTCGAGTTGGAGGCGTGCGATGACACGGGTTGTCTCGCTCTTCCTGCCGACCTGGTCCACCGACCGGGCGCGGCGGAAGGCTGGCGACGCAGCGCCTCCGCCTGAGGTGCCGCTCGTCCTGATCGGCCGCGACGGAAACAGGCGAGTGGTGCTGGGAGCGGATGCTGCGGCTCAGGCCGCCGGTCTTTGCATCGGCATGCCCGCGACAAAGGCGCAGGTACTCGTTCCGGGTCTGATCGTCGAGGATGCCGATCCGGCCGCTGACGCCGATGGACTCGATCGGCTGGCTGTCTGGATTCTGGAGCGTATCGCACCTGTCGTCGCACCCGATCCGCCGGACGGCATCGTCATCGACTCGACCGGGGCAGACCATTTACACGGCGGCGAGAACGCTATGCTCGACGGGGTGATCGGTCGCCTTGCGATGTCGGGGATCGTCGCTCGGGCGGCGATCGCTGATACGTGGGGCGCCGCTCACGCACTGGCTCGTTACAGGACACGTTCGACGATCGTCGCCGCTCCAGGGCATGGACCATCCATCATCGCTCCGTTGCCGCTGGAGGCTCTGCGGCTTCCGTCCTCGGTTAGTGCCGGGCTGCGCACCTTGGGCTTCGAGCGGATCGGTGACTTGCTGGCGCAGCCGCGGGCGCCTCTGGCTCTGCGCTTTGGTCCGGAGCTTGGCCGCCGCATCGACCAGGCGCTTGGAGACCTCGCCGAGCTGATCAAGGCCATTCGGCCGCCCGACCTGATCGAGGTTCGCCAAGCCTTCGCCGAGCCGATCGGCGCCGCGGAGACGATCGCGCGCTATATCGCCAAGCTCGTCGGGCAACTCTGCGAGCGCCTGGAGGAACGAGGGTTCGGCGCACGTCGTCTCGACCTCATCTGCCATCGCGTCGACAATCGTGCAGAGGCGGTTCGGGTCGGATTGGCCACGCCGGTTCGCGACGTCAGGCGACTGACGCGGCTCCTCTGCGAGAAGATCGATACGATCGAGCCGGGTTTCGGAATTGAGGTGATGACGCTGGCCGCGACCATCGCCGAACCGCTGGAACGCAAGCAGACCCACAACTCGCTTGTCGAAGCGAGCTTCCCGGACGTGTCTGACCTGGTCGACACCTTGGCAAACCGGGTCGGGGAGCGCGCCGTCTATCGTCTGGCTCCGGTCGCAAGCGACGTGCCTGAACGTTCCGTCTGCCGAATCCCGGCCATGGCGGCCGAGACGGGGGCGAGTTGGCCGGGTCATTGGCCGCGGCCATCCCGTCTGTTGCCTCAACCCGAACCGGTCGAGACCATGGCGCTGCTGCCTGACCAGCCCCCGGTTTGGTTCACCTGGCGGGGAATCCGTCGACGGGTGAAGCGCGCCGACGGTCCCGAGCGCGTTTTCGGCGAATGGTGGAAGCGCGATGCCGAGCTGGCCGCGGTTCGCGACTATTTCCGGGTCGAGGATGATGCAGGCGAGCGCTACTGGCTCTATCKGGCCGGTGACGGTGAGCACGCTGCGACCGGCTCCCACCGCTGGTTTCTGCACGGGGTATTCGGATGAGTCGCCCGCGCTACGCTGAACTTCAGGTCACCTCGCATTTCAGTTTCCTGCGTGGCGCCTCCTCATGTGAGCAACTGTTCGCGCAGGCTGCGGCGGCTGGACTCGAGGCAGTCGCCGTTGTCGATCGCAATTCGCTCGCCGGGATCGTCCGCGCCCATGAGGCGGCCAAGGCAACCGGTGTTCGCCTCGTTGTCGGCTGCCGCCTCGATCTCGTCGACGGCATGTCTGTGCTCGTCTACCCGATTGACCGACCGGCGTATTCGCGGCTGTGTCGACTGCTCTCGCTCGGCAAGCAGCGCGGCGGCAAGGCAAAGTGCCATCTGGAGTGGCCCGATCTTGTCGCCTATGGCGAGGGGCTGATCGCTGTCCTCGTGCCTGATCAGGCCGATGCGGAATGCGCCTTCCGCCTTCGGCGCCTTCGCGATGCGTTCGGCAACCGTGCCTATCTCTCGCTGACGCTGCGCCGACGTCCGAACGACCAGCTCCGGCTTCACGAGCTGTCGAACCTCGCCACCCGGATGGGCGTGCCGACCGTCACCACCAACGACGTGCTGTTTCATGAGCCTKCGCGGCGCATTCTCCAGGACGTGGTGACCTGCATTCGTCACAACGTCACGATCGACGCCCTCGGCGACCGGCGCGAACGGCATGCCGATCGCTACATCAAGCCGCCGGAAGAGATGCATCGGCTGTTCAGTCGCTACCCCGAGGCGTTGGCGCGGACGTTACAGATTGCTGATCGATGCCGCTTTTCGCTTGGTGAGCTGGCCTATCAGTATCCCGAGGAGCGAGACGATCCGGCGCTCACACCCCAGCAGACCCTGGACAAGCTGACCTGGGAAGGCGCCGCCGAGCGCTATCCCGAAGGCGTTCCGAAGAGCGTCGAAGCGGCCCTTCGGCACGAGCTTCGGTTGATCGAGAAGCTGGGCTACGCGCCATATTTCCTGACGGTGAACTCGATCGTTCGCTTCGCCCGGTCGAAGGACATTCTGTGCCAGGGCCGCGGCTCAGCGGCGAACTCGGCAGTCTGCTACGTGCTCGGCATCACCTCGATCGATCCGGGCCGCAACGATTTGCTGTTCGAGCGCTTCGTTTCGGAGGAGCGCCGAGAGCCGCCGGACATCGACGTCGATTTCGAGCATGAGCGGCGCGAGATCGTCATGCAGTGGATTTTCGACACCTATGGTCGCGATCACGCGGCCTTGTGCTCGACCGTCATCCGCTATCGCACCAAGGGCGCGCTCCGGGACGTCGGAAAAGCCCTTGGCCTGCCGGACGACTTGATTGGCACTTTGTCCTCGCATGTCTGGGCCTGGTCCGAAGGTGGCGTAGAGCCGCGCCATGTCGAAGAGCTGAACCTCAATCTCAAGGACCGTCGGCTTCGGCTGACACTCGATCTCGCGCGTCAACTCATGGGCGCGCCTCGGCACCTCAGCCAGCATCCTGGTGGATTTGTGCTCACCCATGACCGGCTCGACGATCTCGTGCCGATCGAGCCTKCCGCCATGGCTGATCGCCAGGTTATCGAGTGGGACAAGGATGATATCGATGCCCTGAAGTTCATGAAGGTCGACGTGCTGGCACTTGGCATGCTGACCTGCATGAAGAAGGGGCTCAATCTTCTGGCCGAACATAAGGGCATCAATCTCGACCTCGCAACGATCCCCGCCGAGGACCCGCGCACCTATGCGATGATCCGCAAGGCAGACACGCTCGGCACCTTTCAGATCGAGAGTCGCGCGCAAATGTCGATGCTGCCGAGGTTGAAGCCGCGGACCTTCTACGACCTGGTGGTCCAGGTCGCGATCGTTCGCCCTGGCCCGATCCAGGGAGACATGGTCCACCCGTACCTTCGACGGCGTGAAGGACTGGAGCCGGTCCACTATCCCAAGCCCGAACTGGAGAAGGTGCTGGGCAAGACCCTGGGTGTGCCCCTGTTCCAGGAACAGGCCATGCGCGTGGCGATCGAGTGCGCCGGCTTTACCCCGGGCGAGGCCGACATGCTCCGGAAGTCGATGGCGACCTTCAAGTTCACCGGAGGCGTATCGTCCTTCAAGGACATGCTGATCGCGGGCATGGTCGCCAACGGCTACGAGGAGGAGTTCGCCGAGCAGACCTTCAAGCAGCTCGAAGGATTTGGCAGCTATGGCTTCCCGGAAAGCCACGCAGCATCATTCGCCCTGATCGCCTACGCTTCGGCGTGGCTCAAATGCTGGCATCCCGACATCTTCTGCGCCGCACTCCTCAACAGCCAGCCCATGGGCTTCTATGCTCCCGCTCAGATCGTCCGTGACGCGCAGGCGCATGGAATCGAGGTTCGTCCGATCTGCGCCAACGCGTCGAGGTGGGACTGCACGCTGGAGCCGACCCGCGACGACAGCCGCTTCGCGGTCCGGCTGGGTCTGGGCTTGGTGAAAGGGCTCGCTAATGCACATGGAGCGGCTATCGTCGCAGCGCGGGCTGATCAGCCCTTTGCTTCAATCGATGACCTCTGGCGACGTGGTGGCGTTCCCGTGGCTGCGCTCACGCACATCGCCGAGGCCGATGGCTTCCGACCGTGCTTCGGTCTGGCGCGCCGCGAGGCGCTGTGGGCAATCAAGGCACTGCGCGATGAGCCGCTACCGCTGTTCGCGGCAGCCTCTGCCCGGCAGAGCGAGATCATCCCGGAAGTGGCCGAACCGGCTGTTTTCCTGCGGCAGTTGACGGCCGGTAGCGAGGTGGTCGAGGATTACCGCCATGTCAGCCTGTCGTTGCGCAGCCACCCAGTTTCCTTCCTCAGGCGGGATCTGCGACGGCGACGCATCGTTACCTGCGCCGAGGCGATGGAAGCACGAGACGGCCGCTGGCTTGAGGCTGCTGGGATCGTCCTCGTCCGCCAGCGGCCAGGCAGCGCCAAGGGCGTTATGTTCATCACCCTCGAGGATGAGAGCGGCATCGCCAACCTCGTGGTCTGGCAAAAGGTGTTCGAGCAAAATCGCCGCACCATCCTCTCCGCCGGTATGATTGCGGTGCGTGGCCGCGTCCAGCGCGAGGGCGAGGTCGTTCATCTGGTCGCGCAGCGTCTAACCGATCTGTCGGCAGAACTCGCCAGCGTCGGGGAGCGCGACGACGCCTTCCCGCTGCCTCATGGCCGGGGGGACGAGTTCCACCATGGTTCGCCGACGCCGGATCCGCGTGGGCTTCCTCCGAAGGGGCTTCGAACCCGCGACGTCTACATTCCCGACCTGCATCTCGATACGATCAAGGTGAAGACGCGAGATTTCCGGTGAACCCGACGGTGCACCGTTGGTCGCAAGCCGACGGCGGACGTCTTCGTGCCGCTATCTCTCGGTCGTGGGAACAAAGAAACCGCCGCAGGGTTTCGGACGCGTGCAAGGACGCCGCGAACGCTCTTGCACGGCCTAACGCCCCGTCGCTCTTTCGCGAGCGGCGGGGCAGCACTTCGGTCATTGCGATTGAGTAGCGGGCGGTCGGAAGCCTCAGAAGGCATGCGGCGATAGGTAATCGCTTTCGCATTATCCACCGTCAAGAGGAGACATCCATGGCGACGGGAACTGTGAAGTGGTTCAATCCCAGCAAGGGATTTGGCTTTATCCAACCCGATGATGGCGGTCAGGACGTGTTCGTCCACATCAGCGCCTTGGAGCGTGCGGGATTGCGAGAACTGCGCGACGGACAAAAAATCTTCTACGAGGTCGTCCCGGACCAACGCTCGGGAAAAGCCTGTGCCGAGAACCTTAAGGCGGAATAGGGGGCTGGCTACGGATTCACTCGTTTTGTCGGCGTGCTGGCCTTCTCCACCCGGGTTCGTCAATCAGGAGGACGGGAATGTGCCATGCCGATGCATTCGTTCACCCCACCCGTTGTCGTTCGAGCCGACCGGCCTGAAGTGACCTATTCTGTCACCCACGTCGAGCGAGCCGCAGAGTTCTTGCTTGCCTGGAAAGCGATAGGGGCGGGCCCGAAGTGGCAGGATGCTGTTCGCGCCTGCACGGCAGTGCTGAATGGTGCCGGGACCATTGATGAGGCGCGGGAGGCGTTCGAGGAGGCAGCGCGGGAGTGGCCGCCTCATTGGCTAGCGGGGTAGTGCGCCACTCCCGGTAGGGGGGCGCTAATCAAGGAGCGCGATCAGCTCAGCTTCCTCTGGCGTATCCCGCGCACCGGCTCCCGAGCCTCATAGACGGCGATTGCGGCCTTGAGCATTTCCAGTTCGAGGGCGTCCACCGAATTAGGCTTCGCGTCCTCGATTTCACCGATGCGCTGAAGCGCATACCGGTAATCCTCGTGGCATTTGACGCAGGCAGTGGGCGTATCCGGTTTGAGTTCGGCCACCGCGGTCATTGGATTTCTCCTTCCGTGGCTGATGCCGGAAACTTATCCCTAGGATTGCCGGATTCAAGAGGTTTAACATCACCCAAAATGGCCGGCCACCCTTTCGGAGCCGCGGGCAATTTAGTGTTTAGAGTGGGCGTACTGGCTTTGACGGCGGCTCGTATTCCCGCGCGGCGAGCCTTAGGATTTTTCGCTCGAGGGACCGCACTGAGCCAGGCCTGGCCCCTTCGAGCTCTCTGATACGCTGCCAAGTTCTCCGATAGTCAGCAGAGGTCTTAATCGTAATGATTGGCGCCTTAGGCCCAGCGTGAGAACTGGGCATTATGCGGCCTCCATATTGGTAGAGTTCAGTCACCGGAGCGCAACGGTGTCAGGCGAGGTCACCCCTCCGGGACGTCCATTGCATTGCTCCATACCGTGCCACCAAGACAGGATCGTGGCGCACGCCCGCCGGTCGAAGTTCAATCGCCCGCCGGTTCAGTGTCGGTGACGGCTTTCGGCTGATTGGTGTCGCAGATTGTCAGTCGGCAACGCGAACAAGTGTGACCCGGACTTTCACMCCTGGAGCGTCTGGCGACTCGCCTAGTAGCGAAATCGTGCCGTCGATAGCTACCCCTGTAAGGCTGACAGAGACGTCGTCCTTCCCAAACACACTCTCGACAGCCAGAGTCGGGGTATGCCGGGTCACACGGATCTCGGCGCTAAAGGCATCTCGATCCTCTTGGTAGCTTCCGACGTACAGCATTGCCGAGTTGCCTCCGCGCACCTTGCCGCCGCAGATCACTACGACACCGCTGCCGATACCGAGGACGGTCCCAAACTCCGCTTTATTGGTCTCCCCTGAACGAGCAATTTCGACCTCGTCCGCTCACAAGCTCGGAGACAACGATGCGGCGATGGCTGCGCCGTTCAAGGAGACGCTATTCTTGCCAAAGCGCCCCGTGAACTACGCCCACCGCGCCCAAACGACGATCAGGATCGCGGAGAGGGCCATCTGCTGGAGGGGCCGTAACTGGGGCGCATGTTATCAGTCGACAGGGGTACATTCCATGCGCACGCGCTGACCGGGCTCGTTTTGCGTATGGCAGGAGACGAAAGCGGAGCATCAGAGAGCACGATGGGAACGGGCTCAGGCTTCTCCTGTTGAGCCGATTGCCAAGGCCGCCAACTCCCCAGCCGGGCAAACGTTTCGAACGTTGGCTTCGTGATCAACTCGACCGTTGGCACCGATTGGGCCGAGCAGCCAGCCGCCAACAGGCCGGCGACGCCGGCGCGATAAAGAAGGTTCGCCATACTAACCCCTTGTAATACTCGTGGCGAAGTCGTGGCACTAAGGCGGAGGAATGTAGCCTTTTTGTGCCCGGGGAGTTTACGCGCTCGCCGACGCTGGATGCGAAGAGGGTGTTTCGGGCGCGATCCGGCCGTCAGGCTGGATGCCTTCCCCCTTCCACCCATGCCGGCTCGCGATCGATGGCGCCGGGGACATCGTCTCGAAAACGTCGCGCGCGGCCGCTCCGGCATGCACGGCAGATACTCGGCCTCGCATTCGTGCCCAGTGCTTCCGGCTAGCTGGATGGGACCATGCGAGGCGACGACTGGACCAGACACGGCGAATGACCAGGGGCAAAATCGAGCCGAGCTAAGTTTGCTGGGTGTTTCATCGGCAGACTGCCAGGACCCTACACTCGCCCGCTGCGGGAGGACGCCGCGGGCCCTTTATATGCTGGGTGTCCCATCTCACCTCGCGGGCGTCTGCCGAATACACCAAAGGGGCGCGCCGATTCGAGTGGCGCTCACGGCAAGACCGCGATCCGGGCCAGCAATTTGACGAGTTCCGCCTGACGCTTGGTTTGGGTCTTGGCAAAGACCGATGCCAGTTGCGTGCGAACGGTGGTACGGCTGATGTGCCGACTGCGGGCGACGTCCGCTGGGATATCGCCGCGCGCCAAACCAAGCGCGAGGCGTGTCTCAGCCAAGGTCAGCCCAAACATGCGCTGAAGCATGAAGGGATTGGGCTCCAGTTGCGCGTCAAGATCGAGCAACATGACGACGTTTGTATATTGAGCGGGATGTCGCCCCCAGACTGATTGAGGACGAAAGGCGCATCGGTTTGATTCCAGATAACGATCCAGGTCAGGGGTGCAAGCGGACGGCGGTTGCGGGACCGCGCGATCAGTCGCCTGAAGGCATTCGTCAGTTGGTCGAGATCTTGAGCCGAGCCGTCCTCGTGACGAAGGATTAGTCGCGCCGTGGCGTTTGCCTCGACGATCCTCTGGCGTTCGAGGAGAAGATAACCACAGCCGAGGCGGTCGAGCATGCCCAGAAAAACAGCGTCGCGAACATTGTGCGAAGTCCCGCGCTCGTCTTGGTCGACCGCTGCCGTGTTAGAAGTTTCATCAGGCCTTGAGATCATCGGTTTTAGCCCAGCCGTTTTGCGGTTTGGCAGCCCCCTTTTTCCGATGCTCTGTGACTTAAACTGATAGGACCGCTCGCGTGTTCCCTTTGCTCCGGATGTCGCGGATCGCGCGCCGGGCGGCGCCTTTTTGCCTGACACGTGTGGTTTCCGACGGGTTCCCCCGCGCCGCTGCGGGCCTGATTGCCTTTCGCCGTTCCGCCATGAACGGGATGAAGCTCAGAAGAAACGGCCCGTAACTTTCACCGTCTCTTTGCCTGCTAAGCGGTCGAGCTCTGATCGACCACGCCCTTGCAGGTTCCGGCAGGCGGGCGCCTTCGCTTTCGGCTTCCAAGAGGGCAGGGGGGATGAAATGATCGCGTATCCAGCGGTCGAGGTAGGGGAATAGCCATCGGCGGCCATCGGCGTGGATCGGTCGCTGCTTCGGCTCCTGAAACCCCTGGTCCATACCGGTAATGACGAGAGATCCCGAGACGTGGATAGAAATCAGATTTCATCGGAAACGCCATTCGCTCCTGGGAAGGTGGCTGTCATTACCGGGGCCGCCAGCGGCATCGGACGCGCCGCTGCCGAGCGATTCTCTGGGATCGGCATGCGCATCGTCCTGTTCGACAAGGATGCAGCCAAGTTGGCCGAGGTAGCCGGTTCACTGGCGGCGGAGACGGTAGTCGCGCGGCGATCATCAACACCGGATCGAAGCAGGGCATCACCAATCCGCCGGGGTTCCCGGCCTACGCGGTGTCGAAAAGCGGGCGTAAAAACGCTGACCGATCAACTTGCTCACGGTCTTCTCGAAACCGGCACGCCCGTGAGCGCACACCTGTTGGTTCCCGGCTGGACCTATACGGGCTTGACCAATGCCCCCGACGGCAAGCAACCCGTGGGTACATGGACGGCCGATCAGGTCGTCGAGCAAATGATCGGGGCGGTCGAGGGGGGCGATTTCTACGTGATTTGTCCCGACGGTATGGTCACGCCCGAACTCGACGCGGCTCGCATCCGGTGGAGTGCCGAGGACATGACCGAGAACCGGCCGGCCCTCTCGCGATGGAACCCGGCTTGGAAGGATCGGTTCAAAGCGTTCGTTGGGTTAACGGTGGGTCAAGATTAGTCGCGCAGCGATGCACAGTCAGACTGTGCACGGCAGCGATAAATGCCGGGTTTTATGGGCGTTCCCCGAAGGTTCTCGTCGAGAGCAGACGGAAGTCGGATGCTGACGCAGGATGAAATCTGGATCTTGCAACTGTTTCGGCCAGACAGGGGCTGCATCGATTTGCGGCCGGGCAAAGCGCGCGACGAACTTATCCGCAAAGGACTGATCGAATGGACGCAAGCGCCAGCGTGGGCGGGCGTCAACACCTACGCACTGACCGAGCGCGGGCGAGCGGTTATGGGAGTGCTGCCGAATTCGCGGGAATGATCTGTTGCGAGGATGCGAGCGAATCAGCCGAGTTGAGGCGCCCGATCGAATTGAGCTTTCGGACCGAGGTCGAAAGGGCAGAATGACCCCGAGCTGACCTCGGGAGGGTCCGCTTGTTGGCTCAGAACCTCACGGCGAGCACGCCCTTGAAAGCGTGGTCCTGAGCGTCCTGGGCCAGCTGCCCGGTATACGACAGGCCCAGCGTGGCGCTCTGGCTGATCGCGAGGTCGAGCCCGGCCTCGACGAGGGCCGCGTCCTTCGCAATCGGCAGGCCGGCCACCGTGAAGGCGCTAGAGCCGGCGAAGGCGAGCGTTGTTTTCGGGTCGACGTCGCCGAAGGCGTGGCGCCAGGCGAGCCCGCCGCGCAAGGTCAGGCTCATGCCTTGCAGGTCGAGGCTGGTCGCGGCACGCAAGCCCAGCGTGGAATAGCCGAGGCTGGTGTCGTCGCCGCGGCCGGTCAGCGCCGTCGCGCCGCCGGTCTCGCTGAACGGCGCTGCACCAATCTGCCGACCCAAGGAGCAGTATTGGATCATCCTTTCGGTTGATAGGTGCCCCGAAAGACGGCGTTGAATCTCTTCGGATTTTGGCGCTCTCATTAGACAGCCGAGGCGCGCCTGGATTTGTCCAACCCCCCGGTGAGAGCCGGGCTGGCAATCGCCCGCCGGTCCGGCTCGCCCAAAGGTGACCATCGGGTGATGCGTAGTTCACACCCTCGGCCGGTGGTGGGGCTATGCAGGGCAAGGGCTGACCGTGCCGGGGGGCTCCGTGCTGGACCATTGAAAAGAGTCTGCCCCACCAAGCGGCGGGGCAGGGCGGCCAGCTTAGCCAGCCATCGAGATCACCAGCGTGCGGAATGGTGTCGTCCGGTACCCGTGGGCGGGCGCCCAAGGCGGTGGTGCGCCTCGGCGATGACCGTACCCGTACCCGTCGTCGTAACGGTCGCGCCGGTAGTAGCGTTGCCGTTGCTGGTAATACTCCATCTCAGCTATCCGATGATCGCGATTGTGGCGCGTGTATTCCGCGGGCAGCTTGTCCAGCGACTCGGACGCGCGGAAGTTTTGTGCTGCGGCGTTGGGCATCGTGGCCGGCGCCCCAAGGAAAAAAACTAGCGATCAAAAGCGGACGCATTGGGTGTCCTCCCTGCACCATGCCGGAGGGCGCAATGCTTGGCGGTCGCGAAAACTCAGATGCGGCCCTTGGAGGGGGCGGCTACACCGGGTCTGACTTGACCCGTTCGAATAACTTCTTCGCGGAAACACTCCGCACGTCGCCTCCGCTGCCCAGAGCCAGGAAACTCCCTGATTATAAGTTGTGCCGCGGAACCGGCAGTTTCGCTGTGGGTTCGATTCACGCGTGTTGGCGTCGCCGCACATCCGGCGCCCTCACGGCCTGGTCGCCCCGCCGCCAAATCCCCCGGAGGCGGGGCGACCGTGCCTAACTTCGCCGAGTTTAGACCTGCCTAAGCGATGCCGGACCTCCGTATGCCATGATTGTTTGTCGGAACCGTTCCGCAGCCCGCCGCGTGAGGTCGTCTTCGTCTTCGGCGACGTGCAAGAATGCAGCCACGATGTAAGCTAACCGAGCACGCTCCCGCTCCTCAAATCCCTCGGGAACGGTCGATCTGACTTCGTTCCAAGCGGCCTCCAGAGCCGCCTGCGCGCGAGCGAGGTCAACGGGGTCCCTCAGCGATGAGAATGGCATGGCTCCCTCCTTCCCCAGGAAACTGCGAAAAAAATTTAGGCAAGCAGCCTGCGGCRACAAGGGGTGAACGATAGGATTCCGCAGATGATTGGCTGCKAGCCACTCGCCCAATGCATCGACTCGGTCAGGCCTGGGCGTTACCGCGTCCCTACTTCCCACGAAGCAATCGCCGGCGCGCTTCCTCCGCGGCTTTGGCGGAATTCTTCGCCTTCAGCGGCGGACGGCGCTCGGGCTTGTCGACGCTGGGCTCGATATAACGATCTTTCGGGCGTGAGGTGCGTTCTCGGATGTAACTACGAAGCGCCGCCTCATCGAAGGTCCAAAGTCCCCCGATCTTCGCCGCCCCAGGCAATTCCCCGCGGAGAGCCATCGATTGGATTATGCGCCGCCCCACGCCCAGGATTGCGGCGGCGGCTTCACTTCGGATCCGCTCAGGCTTCACTACTTCATCCTTGAAGTCCCAACCCGTCGAATGTCCGAGACTATTCGGAGTGAGCGATAACAAAAAGATCGGGTTGTTGGGGCTCCGGCCGCCCGTTGATACGGGATGACGGAGAGCGGTCTTCCGGTCAGGCTCCATCGATCCAACCGGTCAGGAGGCCTGCCATGGAGCTGTTCGTCGGTCTTGATGTGTCTGTTCGCACCACCA
>NZ_JBFTLD010000273.1:0-8865 GCF_056396265.1 Allobosea sp. 05T422_2
GGGCTTCCCTGCCGCGTGAACGGTCCTGTCGCCCGGTCGTTGCCGCTGCATTTGATCGTGCTGCTCGACCGGTTGCGATTGCGCGGACAGAATGGCGCAAGAGACGAACTCGCCTTGCGCGTGGAGGATGTCGCGTCTTCGATCATCGCGGCACCGTCGGCTCTGCCCCTTAACGGCAGCGTCCCACCCAAGCCAGGCATTGGGCTCGGCCGGCTGCTTCGGTGGGCCGCCTAGCGCCAGCTCCGGGCGTCATGGTCTGGTACTTCGAATGCCGCCACGGGGTCGAGCGTCCCTGCTGGCGGCCTTGCCAATCGCCCTCCCCGGCTCAGGGCATGCCGTCCTCGGGTTCGCGCTGGGCGGCGAGATCCAACGATGGGTCGTCTTGGCGTTCGCGCATCTCGGCGTTCAGACTGCCTGAATCCCAAGGCGGGCCTCGTCCTGACCGCCCAGATATCGCCGGCGGCGGCGTGGAAATCCTGGATMATCGGACCGGAAATCGTATCCGGTGCGATGATCCAATCCCCGTGTGCCTGCATCGGCTTTCCCGAAACCCGCAATCCACCTTTCCAGCCGATGCGTCAGGAGGCAGCCACATTGCCTCCACGCAAGCCGGCTATGGAATTTCGTATTGTGATTCGTACGCCCTGCCTGCAATTTTGAAAGTAAAGAGGATTGACATGGTAAAAGTGACAAGAATTACCATGACCGCCTGTGCCTTTAGTGCCTTCCTGGCAACGGCTGGTTTCGTTCAAACTGCGTTTGCCCAAACTCAGGCCGAGGCCAATTCTGTCTCGCCCTTGGCTACTGGCTTGACTGATGGCGGGGCCGCCGAAGCCCAAGTCGTCGAAGCTACCCGCGCCGGCGATGTCCTTACGATCAAGCTTCGCTTCAAGCCAATCGCCACGAACAAGCTGGAACGACTCTATGATTCGATCAGCAAGGATGCTTATGAAAACAGCTTCTATGTTCTTGCCGGCAAGAAGAAATACCTGCTGCTGACAGATAGCAACGACAAGCCGCTGACAAATCCTAACCTGGTCATCAAGGCCAACAAGGATTCTCCGATCGCGGGCTCATGGCATGGCAGGTTCCCTGCTCCACCGAAGGATGTCACGGACGTGTCGTTGACGATCCCGGGGGTCGAGACGCTCKACGCGATCAAAATCACCGACCGATAGCCATGGCGGGTGCGACCAAGTCTTCCCTCGCGATCGTCGTGTTTCTGGGAGTGGCAAGTAGCTCGTTTGCGCAAGAGCCACCTTACCATCGCGAAATACGCGATCTCAAAGCCACGGTTCTGGATCTTAAGGCCACGGCTCTGGATCTGAAGGGACTCCCCTCCGACTTGAACAGCGCGGTATCTGATCTGTCGGCGAAAGCCGGCGGACTTGCCGCCCGGCACGGTGGTCTTTCCGTGCGACACGATGCGACGACCGTCAGGCTGTCGATGACGGGCGATATCCTGTTCGATTTCGACAGGGCCGACATCAGGTCGGCTGCCGAACCGACACTCACCGATATCGCGCGTCTCGTCGCATCTGTCCCCGCTGGCACGATCGTCATCGAGGGGCATACGGATTCAAAAGGGTCTGCTCGGTATAATCAGGAACTGTCCCTTCGGCGGGCCCAGGTCGTCGCGCAATGGCTTGTGAGACACGGAGCAGATAAAGCGCGGCTTTCGGTCAAAGCGCTCGGCGATAAGCGTCCGATCGAACCCAATACGCTTAAGACCGGAGCGGATAATCCCGAAGGGCGTGCCCTGAACCGACGCGTCGAGTTCGTTATGCCCAAGCAGTAGAAGCGATTGTCTGCGGGCCGACGACAACGCGTCGGCCCGCTCCCGGCCTCCGGCAAAACGGCCGGATGGCCTGGCGCTCAGAAACCTCCGCCCCGCAGCGACATTCCGAGCGCCTGCTAGAGCAGCGGCCCGAAAAGTGGATTGCGGTTCCGGGAAAGCCGGTGCAAAGACAAAGGGTTAGATCATCGGATCTGGATACGATATCCGGTCCGATGATCTGATCAGGCGACCACAATTGGATATTGGAATCTTGCCCGGACGCTGACATCCGAGATCGGATGGGGTGACATCAGCTCCCGACGCTTGCCGGACGCTACGGACGTCCGCTTTGGGAAACACCGGAGGCTGCCAAGGCAAGTTGGCGTCCGGAGCCGCAGCATGGCCCCGGACGCCAGGATCAGAAGGTCAACCCGCAGGCTTGACGGATGGCGATCTGAACTGGCGAGGGAGACAAGGACGGATCAAACTCGCCCCGTGGCAACAGCGGCGGCTGCGCCATGAATCGCGGATGCTGGCCGCAATGGGGTTGCGCTGCATGAACCAGGAACGGGTGGCATAAATAGACCGTGCCCGCCGCTCCGGTTGCGACTTCGACCGCACAATCTGCAGTCGAGGCGTAGCCGTTCGCGGAGAGCTGCCGGAGTGTGGTTCCCGCCTCGCCGTAGGGCAGAAGCTCCCGCGCAATCACGGCATGCGAGCCCCGGCGAATTCTCGTAGGAGCATCGTCGGGCCCGACATCCGATAGCAGGAAGAGCATGAGCAGGGCTCGTCCGCTGCTCCTTACATTGGCTCGCCATTCCATGAAATCCGGATTGTCCAGGCCAAAGCTCACATCCACATGCCAGCCGTCGTCCCCTGGCGCTTGCGCCGAGGGGAACCGAATCGGAAAGGTCCCAAGCCCCCTGGGGGCGATCCAACGCTCTACGCCGACGAGTTGATCGAAGGCCTTGTGCAGGGGCGGCGTATTGGCCGCCTGGATGAAAGCAGGCGAGGATTTCGAGCTCACCCGGATGACCGGTCGCGTCCAGCCTTCCGGCTTGCTGGGCGATAAGCCGATATCTGCCCACAATTCATCMCGGCATTGCCTTGCAAAATCGGCACTGAAGGCGTTCTCGATTTTGACGAATCCGTCGTCGATGAAGCTCTGGACCTGACGGGATGTCAGGCCAATCTGCGCATTATTGGGCATTGCACGTTTCTCCGCTCGGCTGCCGTATCAGCGAAGCCGTTTTGATCTGATCTGATCGGCGCGAAGGCGCCGGACGGCTTGAGGCCGTTCAGATCAGGGGAAAGAACGTGGAGGCGAACATCATGACGAGCCCCCCTACCACGGCAACAAGGGCAGCCTCAAGGTCACCATTGCCCGGCTCTTCCCCGTCAAGGCGCCAAGAGGTAACTCCGAGTCATCGCCCGGAAGCGGTCGCTCCGGATCAAACTGCTCAAGACCCGGTCTCGAGCCGTTGCAGGATTCCCGACGGCCGTCTCGACAGGCTAGTCAGTGCTCGCCTCGACCGGCCATCGTGATAGGGAGGAGGCTATGGCCTTCACCCTCCACTGTTTTGCCGACATCCCCACCTCCGACTGGCTGGTTCTGCTGAACCATCCTGACGTCACGCGTCACATGCCGCTCGCCGATGGCAAGTGGACTGAAGCATCTGCCCTCGACTGGGCCAAGGGCAAGGACGCCCAGTGGCAACACAACGGCTACGGTCCATGGTCCATCCTCATTGATGGTCGCTTTGCGGGCTGGGGTGGCTTTCAGAAAGAGGCAGATGGCGCTGACCTCGCCCTCGTTCTCCTACCCGCGTTCTGGGGGCATGGCGCCGAGCTGTTTCACGGCTTCATGGAGCGTCGGGCCGACCTTGGCATCGGCAATGTCAGCATCCTGCTGCCGCCGAGCAGGTCGCGGGTGAAGGGCCTTGCCCGACTTGGTTTCATTGCCGACGGTGAGTTGGACTACCACGGCCAACGCTTGTTGAAGTTCCGGACGACCGCGTGAACGGTCGACCATTTACAGGTCGTGGTTGCCGCGGACGTGGAGCACCTGCGCCGCCCTGATTGCTTGCCTGCGCAGTTTTCTCGTGGGCGCTTCCAGGCGAAGTATTGCTATGGTTTTCCCCGGCTCTATCTGGCCTTCCAATGTGATTTGGGTTCCGACTTCAAAGGCAAAGAGCCAAGAAGCTTTGGGATCTGCGTCGCTCGGACCCCAGGACCTCGCGTTTCTTCCTGGATCATGACTGATGAGGTCAGAGCCGGCGCCCCTTTCATCCGACAGAGCCCATTCTCGGCGCGGTCCGTATCGCCCCGTTGCGGACCTTTCGGCGACGGGGCATGAAGTACCTTTGGAGGTATCAGGACGTGGAAATGACCAATGTCCAAGAGCGAGCGCAGCAGATATTGCGTGCTGAAGCGGCGGCCATCGCGGCCGTAGAGGTTAATTCGGCTTTCGATGCTGCGATTGAGGCCATAGAAGCCTGTCGCGGCAAGGTGATCGTCACCGGCATGGGGAAAGCCGGTTTTTCTGCCAATCGTTTTGCAGCCGTCCTCTGTTCGACCGGGACGCCAGCGGTCTTTGTGCACCCAGGCGAGGCCGCGCACGGCGACCTGGGCGTCGTCGGCCCAGGGGATTGCCTGTTCGCATTCTCCACGTCAGGCAAAACGCGCGAAGTGGTCGAGATGGTGGAACTTTCCCGGCATCTGGGGCCCCACAAGGTCATCGCCGTTACCTCGCATCCCCAGTCCGATCTTCGTCTTGTGAGCGATATCATCATCGACATGGGACAGATCGCGGAACCCTGTTCCTTGGGACTGACCCCGACCGCGAGCATTGCCGTCATGTCGGCAATCGCCGATGCCCTTGCGTTGATCGTCATGGAGCGGCGTGGCTTTACGCGAAAGGACTATGGCCTCCGGCACCATGGGGGTTACCTTGGTGCCAAGGCGCGTTTGGACAACGTCTGAGAGCCCGTCCCGAAACGCGCCCTCGTCAGGTGTTCCGGGTGCGACGCGGTCGATGACCTGCCTTTTCCCCGCCGCGCCGGCCTCGTTTCCGTCCGCCGGTGACGGTCAACCGTCCACGGCGCCCCCTTTGCCGGCGGTTTGCGGGATGAGGCGGCGCCGGCACGCGCACGTCCCGGGCCGGACTCCGCTCATGGTTCCGCCGTGCCTACCCGTCCGAGCGCAGCGTCAGCCTCGACCACGGGATCGTTGAAGGTCCAGCGGGGGATCGTGCGCATGCGGTCGAGGCCGGCGAAGACGGCCGCAAAGCCGCCATCCGGCGAAACCTCGCGGAGCGCGGCATCGAATTCCTGGCCGAACCCGTTGAAGCCCTCGGCCTCCACTTCGCAGAGATGAATCTGGTTCCAGTCGATCCGCAGCGCCGGATCACGGTAGAGCACGGCCGCCGTCTCCATGGTCCGGAACGTCCCAATCCTGTTCGCCTGGACGAGCTTCGCAGCAGCCGGCCCGATATAGTTCCGCATGATCTCTCGGTATTCGCCGAGAGAGGGAGCCTGCACCTCGATATATTCCAGCGACGCCTGCCGCTCGGGCCGATCGGCTGAGCCCTGCCAGTTTCGCGGCAGGACGAAGGCCGCGGGGGTGGTCAGGAGAATCTCCGCGCGCAGCACCTGGATCTGCGGCGGTTGCTGCTTGACCACGAGTTCGCGAATGGCGTCGGCAGGAACGATATCTTGGAAGTAGCTCAGTTCGAGATGGCTCCAGACAGCCGCTTCCGAAGCGTTCCGAAACACGGAGCGGTGCCGATACAGCGCCTGCCCGAGGCACGTTTTCCCAAAACGCGCCCAGTCGACGACGCGGTCCTCGAGCTCGGCTTCCGCTCCGGGATCCGCTTGTATCGTCCGGGCTAGCACCACGAGGCGGTCGCCGGGCTCGATCCGGGCCAGTTGCGACCCGTCAAGGGGATGAACACTCTCAGAAATTGGACGCCTCGGATCGTTCGTCTCGTCGTATCTGTCCCCGCTGGCACGATCGTCATCGAGGGGCATGCGGATTCAAAAGGGTCGGCTCAATCGAGCCCTGAATCGAGCATTGCTGCGACGATTTCGGCCGGGCCTCGTCTGGCCCGGCCAGCCGACCTGGGGCCGTGTTCAGTTGCCCGACGGCAGCGCGATGCTGATACCCTCCTTCGACAGGATGTCGCGGACGCTCTGGAATTTCTGATAGTCGGACAGCGTCATCGGCCCGGTATAGCTCTCGCTCTGCAGCTTGCGCGGCGGATACTGCACATAGGTCTTCATCAGCTTGTTGATGGCCTCGGAGATCGTCACCATCGTCCAGGTGCGCTCGGTGTAGTTGTTCATGAAGATGTCGTAGCGCTCCTGGGGATCCTGCCAGAGGTCGAAGACCTGCGGGACGGTGGCGACATATTTCTCGGCGCCCTTCCAACCGAGATTGCTGTCCACCGCCAGACCGCCGGTCGGGGCGCCGTTGTCGCCGCGCAGGTTGAAGACGGCCTTGTAGTTGCCGATGCGTGCCGCACCCGGAGAGAGCTCGTTCTCGGTGAAGTAGAACCACTCGTTGCGGGGCGAAGGGCCGGTCCCGAACAGCACCGGCGACAGGTCGTAGCTGTCGAAGATGATCGGCTGGTTGGCACGATCCTGGGTCGGCAACCRCACCCCGCCGACCGAAGCGAACGTCGCCATCAGATCGAGACCGCCGGTCACTTCGTGGTTCTTGGAGTTGGGTGCGATCTTGCCCGGCATCCAGGCGATGGCGGGAACGCGGTTGCCGCCTTCGCGAACCGTGCCCTTGGTGCCGCGGAACGGGGTATAGCCGGCATCGGGATAGACGTCCTGCCAGGCGCCGTTGTCGGTGGTGTAGAAGACCAGCGTGTTGTTGGCACGGCCGGAACTGCGCACCTTGTCCATGATCCGCCCGATCCGCGCGTCGAGCTCGACGACGGAGTCCGCATATTTACTCTTCGACATCGACTTATGGATGTAGTCGGGATGCGGCATGTTGGGCTGGTGCACCTTCATGAAGTTGATGCTCATGAAGATCGGCTCGGGCGAATTCGCGTTGCGGTCGAGATAGTCGAGCGCCGCCTTCTCGACATAGCCGTCGAAGAACGGGATGCCGACCACGCCTTCGGCGCCATTGATCACCGGCGTGTCGACATATTGGCCGTTGATCTTGAACTCCTCGCGCGCCGGCTGCCCGGCATTGCCCGACAGGGCTCCCTTCGTTACCCGCTGGAACATCGCCCGAAGCTCGGGTGACATATCCGGGAACCAGGTCGGGTCTGCGTAGGTGTAGGCGTTGAGATGATAGAGGCCGCAATATTTCATCTCGTCGTAGCCCTGGGCATTGGGCAATGCGTAATCGGCCTCTCCCAGGTGCCATTTGCCGGTGAAGAAGGTCTTGTAGCCACCGGTCTTGAGCACCGAGGCCAGCGTCCATTCGGCAGCGGRCAAGCCGCCGCCCTGGCCCTGGAAGGCCACGGTCGTCATGCCGCTCCGGTTCGGGATGCGGCCCGTCTGCATGGCGGCGCGGCCGGGCGTGCAGCTCGGCTGCGCATAGAAGGAGAAGAACGTCATTCCMTCCGCCGCCAGCTTGTCGATATTAGGGGTCGGCATGCCGCGGCCGATGCCGCCGCCATAGGGGCCAAGATCGCCGTAGCCGGTGTCATCCGACACGATCATGATGATGTTAGGTCGCTGCTGCGCCGCCGGTGCCGGTGTCGGGGCGGGTTGCGTCTGCGCCGCCGCCATCCCGCTGAAGGCGAGCGATGTCAGTGCAGTCGCTCCGAACAACGCCGCGCCAAAGCGCTCGCGCCAGGCTCCGAACCGCTCCAGCGCCCTGGCCGTGGAACTGTCTCTTTCATCAAGCTGCAGGCAATCAGGCATGACCTCACTCCTCAGGCTGCTTTGGATCGGACGGTGGTCTCCAGACGCATCGAAATCCGACATGACTGGTCGAGGTATCGACCGGCTCGGCATGGCGCGCGGCCGGGCGATAGCCCTTGATCACCTTGCGTGGAATCCTGATCTCCGGCATCGCCGGATCATAGCTTGCGCCCTCCCGCCCGCCGCGCGGGTTCACCGGGATGCAGCAGGCCTTCGCCGCGTCGGCCTCATGGCGGGCGGAGTACCAGTCTTCAGTCCATTCCCAGACATTGCCGATCATGTCGTGGAGGCCATAGCCGTTCGGCGGAAAGGCGGTGACCGGCGAGGTGCGCTCGAAACCGTCCTGGTTGCTGTTCTCGTGCGGGAAGTTGCCCTGCCAGGTGTTCGCCAGATGTCGGTTGCCGGGCGTGAGCTCCTCCCCCCAGGCATATTCGGCGCCGTCGAGCCCGCCCCGCGCTGCGAACTCCCATTCCGCCTCGCTCGGCAGGGCCTTTCCGGCCCAGCGCGCATAGGCGAGCGCATCGGCGAAGGTGACATGGACGACCGGATGGTTGTCGAGGGCGTTGATGTTGCTGCCGGGACCATAGGGGCGACGCCAGTTCGCGCCCTTGGTCAGGCTCCACCATTGGCTCCAGTCGCGCAGGTCGACCGGCCTCGTCGGCGGCGCAAAGACCAGCGAGCCGGCATAGAGCATATGCGGCTGCGTGCCGGGATAATCCTTCGGATTGGGCACGACCTCGGCAAAGGTGACATGTCCCGTTGCCCTGACGAATTCCTTGAACTGCCGGTTGGTCACCGGGGTCCGGTCCATCCAGAAGCCGTCGACGGTGACGCGATGCGCCGGAGCCTCCTCGGGGTAGTGCCGGTCCGAGCCCATGCGGAAGGTGCCGCCGGGGATGGAGATCATGCCTGGTGGCGGCGCTGTTCCTGCATCGGGGGCAACATGCGGTTGATCGCGGGAGGCCGATGGCTGTCCGTCGGCGATTTCGAGGATACGCATGGCAGGCACTCTTTGGAGAATTGGAGCAATTCTGTTCTAGAGTCAGAGAATGACAACACGAGACAATCGCGGCACTTACTTCAAGGTAATTTTTAGAATCCAATTAAATGACAGGAAAACGACAAGTAAATGACAAGATAAATTATAAATCAAATCTATAATCAAAATTAGATATTACGAGTTACAATTAAATTGTAGAA
>NZ_JBFTLD010000274.1:0-8839 GCF_056396265.1 Allobosea sp. 05T422_2
CCTACCTACGGGCCGACCAACAAGAAAGCCTACGACCTCGGCACGATCGAGGCGGCCTATGCCAAATCACTGCCGTCGCATCCCGACAATGCCGCCAAGCAGGTGCCGATCGACCTCGACTGGTACACCAAGTTCGAGACCCAGGCCTCGGCGGCCTACCAGAACATGCTGACCGAATGAGACTGGCGGCTGATCCCGGCGAGCGGGAGGCTGCCATCGCGGCAGCCCCGCTCGTCTCACCCGCAGGCAGGGCGCTGCCGATCGCAGTGCGGCGCTTGAGCAAGGCCTATGGCGCCGTCTCGGTGCTCGACGATGTCGATCTCGACGTCAGGCCCGGCGAGTTCCTGACTCTGCTCGGCCCATCGGGGTCGGGCAAGACGACCCTGCTGATGGCGATTGCCGGCTTCCTGCGGCCCGACAAGGGCAGCATCCGCTTCGGCGAGCGCGAGGTCGTCCGGCTTGCGCCGCACAAGCGCGAGATCGGCATGGTCTTCCAGAACTACGCCTTGTTTCCGCATATGGACGTCGCCCGCAATGTCGGGTTCCCGCTCAGGCTGAGGCGCGTCCCGGCGAGCGAGATCGCCCGGCGCGTCGAGGCCGCGCTGGAGATGTTCCAGCTTGGCGGCTATGGCGGGCGCAGCATCAACCAGCTCTCCGGCGGCCAGCGCCAGCGCGTCGCGCTTGCCCGGGCCATCGTCTTCGAGCCGCGCATCATCCTGATGGACGAGCCGCTCTCGGCGCTCGACAAGCAGCTGCGCGAGCGCATGCAGATCGAGCTGCGCCAGCTCCATGACCGGCTCGGCACCACCACCGTCTATGTCACGCATGACCAGCGCGAGGCCCTGACCATGTCGGACCGCATCGCGGTGCTCGATCGCGGTCGGATCGCGCGGATCGACACGCCGCGTGCGATCTACGACCAGCCCGGCAGCCGTTTCGTCGCCGAGTTCATCGGCGAATCCTCGTTTCTCGATGTCGCGGTCACCGATGGCATCTGCCGGGCTGCCGGCGCCGTCATCCAGGCGCCCAAGGTCCCGGCCGGGCAGCGGAACTGCGTGATGATGCTGCGCCCGGAACGGCTACGCATCCTCGACGGCAGCGAAACCGAGGCGATGAACCGCTTCGAGGGCACGGTCCAGAGCGCGATATACCAGGGCGACACGCTGCTGCTGCAGCTCGTKCTGGGCGATGGCAGCCTGGTCAGCCTGCGCATGGCGACACGGGGCGACGATGCCGCGCCGCCGGCACGCGGCACGCCGATCGCGGTCGGCATCGCCGTCAGCGACACCGTCCTGCTGGGCGACGAGGGGAGGGCGCGCAAGTGAGCGCGCCCGGGCTCAACATTGCCGGCGGGGCCGGCGACGATTTCCATGCCGCGGCGCTGCGCCGCGACCATTGGCGCGAGCGGTTCGGGCTGGCGGCGCTGGCCGCGCCTGCGCTCCTGCTCGTCACGATCACGGTGCTGCTGCCGGTCGGCTGGCTCTTCGGCCTGTCTTTCCTCGACGATGCCGGCGCACCGAGCCTGGAGCATTACCGGCGCATGCTGGCCGAGCCTTCCTATGGCCGGACCTTCCGCACGACCTTCGAGATCAGCCTGCTGACCACGGCGATCTGCATCCTGCTCGGCTATCCGCTCGCCTATTTCCTGTCGCAGCTGCCGCGGCGCGCCGCCAATCTCTGCATGATCGCGGTGCTGCTGCCGTTCTGGACCTCGCTCCTGGTGCGCACCTATGCCTGGCTGGTGCTGCTGCAGCGCCGCGGGCTGATCAACACCTGGGGCATGGAGCTCGGCATCTGGAGCGAGCCGCTGCAGCTCGTCCACAATGTCGCGGGAACGCTGATCGGCATGGTCCATATCATGCTGCCCTTCCTCGTCCTGCCGCTCTACGGAACGATGCGGGCGATCGACCGCGACCTGCTGCGGGCGGCCTCCAGCCTCGGCTCGACCCCGGCTCACGGCTTCTGGACCGTGTTCTTTCCGCTGTCGCTGCCCGGTCTTGCCGCCGGCTCCGCGCTCGTCTTCGTGCTCTGCCTCGGCTTCTACGTGACGCCGGCGATGCTCGGCGGCGGCAAGGTGACGATGGTCTCGAACCGCATCGCCAACGATATCGAGCTGTTCTTCAACTGGGGGGCGGCGAGTGCGCTCGGTGTCGTGCTGCTAGTGATCACGCTCGTCGTGCTCGTCCTGGCTGCCCGGCTCTCGCGCGGCGCGGGCCTCTTCGGCGCGGGGCATTGATATGAGCTGGTTCGATCGTCCCGCCAGCGACACGCAGATCACGCACCGGTCGCGGCTCTGGCTCTACGGGCTCGGGGTGCTGGTGCTCGCCTTCCTGGCCCTGCCGACGCTGATCGTGATCCCGATGTCGTTCTCTCAGTCGCAGTATCTGGAGTTTCCGCCGCGGCAATGGTCGTTGCGCTGGTACGAGGCGTTCTTCTCCTCGCAGAGCTGGATGGCGGCGACGGGGACCTCGCTCAAGGCCGGCATCTGCACGGCGCTCGTGGCGACGCCGGTCGGCACGCTTGCGGCCTATGGGCTGCATGTCTCGCGGCTGCGCTTCGGCGGGGTCGTGATCCTGGCGCTGCTGACGCCGACGATCGTTCCGGTCATCCTCGTCGGCGTCGCGCTGTTCTATGCCTTCGTGCAGCTCAAGATGGTCAATTCCTTCCTCGGCATCGTGCTCGCGCACACGATGCTTGCTGTGCCGATCGTGATGATGATCGTCGGCTMGGCCCTGAAGAGCTTCGATCTCGACCAGGAGCGCGTTGCCCGCAGCCTGGGCGCGACGCGGGCGCAGGCCTTCCTCCAGGTGACGATGCCCCAGATCGGCTTCGCCATCGTCACCTCGGCCCTGCTCTCCTTCCTGACCTCCTTCGACGAGGTGGTGGTCTCGCTCTTCGTCTCCGGMGGCGACAACTCGACGCTGACGCGCGCGATGTTCATGGCGCTGCGCGACCAGATCGACCCGACCATCGCGGCGATCTCGACCATCATGATCGTGATCACCTCGCTGCTTCTGGCGGCCTCGCAACTGCTGGGCAAGGCGGAGAAATAAAGGCAATGGAGTCAATCCTTTGCCGGTAGACGTGGCATATGCCGGCCGACCTGGCGAGACCGTGACAAGCTGAGCGGCGCGCCCTATTCATGACAACCTGAGCTTGCGGCCGACCAAAGCAGCGCAACGCTGGCGGCCATGATCGGGATGGGGCATGCGGGACGCACCGGATTGGGTGAAGGGCGGCGTTCTGCGCCGCGGCCTGGCCTTCCTGATCGATCTTGTCGTCGTGATGATCGTCACCCAGGCACTGGCGGCCGTCCTGTTCCCGCTCTCGAACGGGGCGCTGATCGACGGCTCGAGCTTCATGACGGACTGCCGGCCCGCGCAAGGCCGCCCCGCGACGATCGAGATCCCGGCCGGCTTCCGGCCGACTTCAGAGAGCATCTGCACGAAATCGCTGTTGGGGCAGCCGACCGCCCGGCTCTACACGCTGTCGCGGCAGGAGGCCGGTTCAAGCGTCACGACCTCGCTCAGCTATGCGCTGAGCGCTGAGTACCAGATGACGCTGGCCTTCGACCTGTCGGTCCTGCAATGGCCGCTGCTGGCGCTGATGCGGTGGCTGCTGGAGATCCGCGGCGTGCCGAGCCTCGGACGCCATCTGTTGTCCCTGCGCGTCCTGCCGCGGTGGGACGAGCCGGTCGCTGCAGCAGAGATCCGCGCCGCGCTCGCCCGGCGCTACATCCTGTTCGCGCTGCCCGGCGTGGCGCCTCTGGCAATGGCGATCCTGCTGTTCGCGGCCCTTCGCTCAGGGGCGCCGCTTCCGAACGATCTGGCATCCATCCTGGGTTTCCTCGGCAACTTGCCGCTCGCCATGGCGGTGATCGCCGCCTTGTACGCGATCGCGCGAGGTCGCGACGCCTTCTACGACGAAGCCGCAGGAACCACCGTGCTCCGCCTCGTGAACGGGGCCAGGGAGGTCGCATCTGAGCAGCCTCCTGGTGCAGAAACTGGCATTTCGGGCGACGCTTCGCGGAAAGCCGCGCTGTCCGCCGGTCTCCGGCCCATCCCCTGGGCGACGCTGGCGCTGGCGGCTCTCCTCATCCTCGTCTTCATCGGCGAACTGGCCGAAACCTATGTCCGGTCCCAGAGCCTTGGCGTCACCGGCGTGACCATCGTGCTGTTCGGCGGCGTCTCCAGCGAACTCGCCATTCAGGCCGGGCAATGGTACCGGCTGGTCCTCGCCATGTTCCTGCACTGGAGCGCGGCGCATCTGATCGGCAATGTCGTCATTCTCGCGCTTGCCGGCTGGTTCCTCCAGCCGGTCCTCGGGAGGGGCTGGCTTCTCGCCATCTTCCTGCTTGGAGGGCTTGCGGGGGCTCTCGGTTCGATCCTGGTGAACCCGGCAATCCTGATTGGTGCAGGGGCTTCCGGCGCGATCATGGCCGTGATCGCTGCGGGCCTCGTGGTGAGCCTCCGGCTTGCCGACGATGCCCGCCGGCTCTGGCTGCAGGCATTCTGCGTCGCGATCCTGCTCGCAACCTTCCTCGCCGGCGGCAGGCTCGCGGCTGGAGAGCTCGACCATGCCAGCCATGGCGGCGGTGCTCTTACCGGGGCCATGCTCGGCGCCCTGATCCTGCGGTCCTGGGATGCCGGGACGCGGCGTCCGCGCTGGGCCCGCCCCGCGCTTGCAGTCGCACTCGGCCTGACAGCCTTGACATTCCTCTCGATTCCGCGGGCGGGCTTTGGTGACGTCGCCCTGGCGCGGTTGACCATCCCGCCGGAGCAAGTGCCAAAGACCGATGCCGAATGGTTCGCACGCTCCGCCGAGCTCGTTCGCCAGTATCCGCGCGATCCGMGCAGCCATCTCGCCCATGCCGTCGCGGTCGGCAACGACAAGGCTGCGCGCGAGAGGGCCTTGACGCTGGTCAGCAGGACCCAGGCGGCCCTGTCCCCGGCCAGTCTTCCCGAGGTCGAGCAGAACGCCTTCCTTGTCGTGGGCGAAGCGCGGCGCAAGGCGCGAGACTGGGAAGCCGCGCGCGACCTCTTCACACGCGCGAGCGCCACAACGGCGCCGCCTATGCCCGCGATCTATGGCTGGCGCGCACAGACTGAACTCGCGCTCGGCTTGCTTGACGCGGCGCTTGAAGACGCAGAAGTCCAGGTTCGCCTGCAACCATCCAGCACCCAGGCGCTGGTCGATCTGGCTGGTATCTTCGACGCCATGGGCCGGCAGCGCGACGCGATCACTAGGCTCGATCAGGCGCTCGCCATGGAGCCGGACAATGCCGGCATACTGCGCTATCGCGGCTGGCTTGCCTTCTTCGACGGCCGGCCCAAGAAGGCCATTCAGGACCTGGAACGGGCTCTCACGCTGAAGCCCGAAGACGCCTATGCCGCCCTGTGGCTGCACATCGTCTCCGCACGTTCGGGGCGAGGGGGGCGGCTCGCCTCGGCGGCCAAGGGGGTCGACATGACTGTCTGGCCAGCCCCGATCATCCAGTTCTATCGCGGCGAGATCGACCGCAACGTCTTGCGCGCGGCAACGCAGAGCCGAGACCCGATCACGCATGGCGAACAGACCTGCGAGGCGAATTTCTATCTCGGCGAATGGCACCTTCTGGAGAATGCCAAGGCCGAGGCCGACCCGTTCATCTTTTATGCGGCCACGAGTTGCCCGAAGACCTTCGTGGAATGGGCGGCCGCCCGCACCGAGCGCCGCCTGATCGAGCGGTGAGGGGCGCGGGACGCCCCGACCTCGTCAGACCGAGATCCACTTCTCATCCGACACTGCTGCGCGCCCTTCATCCCTGAGCTTGAGCAGATGCGCCGCCACATTGCGCTCCGCGGCGCGCCGCAGCCATGGATCGGTTTGCGAATAGAGCAGATCGACGAGATCCCAGGTTCCCTGCGGCCCTGCCTTCAACGCATCGGCAATGGCGTTCTCGCGCCTGAGGCGATGCTCCAGCAGCTCGGCGACATAGGGCTGCGGATTGGGCAGCGGCGGCCCATGCCCGGGCAGATACAGGCTGTCGTCGCGCGCCAGCATCAGCCGTAGGCTTGCAACGTAATCGGCCATGTCACCGCCCGGCGGCGCGACGATGCTGCTCGACCAGGACATGACGTGGTCGGCGCTGAACAGGATCCCGTCCCGGAAGGCAAAGCAGAGATGGTCGGAGGCGTGTCCGGGCGTGTGGATCGCCGTCATCCCCAATGCGGTGTCGCCGTCCTTCAGCAGGATATCGGGGATAAAGGCGTCATCGGCGCTGAGATGGTAGGCGTATGTCTTCGCGCCGGTGCGGGCCTTCAGGCCGGCGGTCGCGCCGAGATGGTCGGAATGGGTGTGACTCAGCACGATCGCAGAAACCGCACCGCCCGTGGCGCGCAGGATGTCGTCGAGATGCCCGGCATCGTCGGGGCCGGGATCGAGAACCACGAAGCCGTCGCCATCCTCGATCAGATAGGTATTGGTGCCACGATAGGTCATCAGGCTCGGATTATTGGCGACGATACGGGAGATGCMGGGGACAACCTCCATCGGCCGGCCGCGCGGCGGCTCCGGTTCAGTCAGAAAGGCCAAAATCCTATCCTTCGCTGGGGCGATGCAGACCGAGCCCCGTCCTGCTCGCTCTTACGCGATGTCGAAGGCAGGAGAAATTGCGCGCAAGGTATAGCGGGGTTCTGCCTCTCGGTGATCGCCTCGGATGCCATGCTCCTCGTCGGGAGCGCGGATGACCGCAGCTTCCAGCATGCGGCATTCGCCCATGGCGATCCGGTGATCGGACGAACCGGCTCGCCACCAGGCAGTCAAACCAGCGCGCTCAGGCATTCTCCAGCATCGTCTCGGTGTGGAGCGCGCATTTCCAGGATTGGCCGTCCCTGACCCATGTCGTGCTATCCGCGCATTTCATGTCCATGGGTTTGCCCTTCATGTCGCCCTTCTGATGCACCTTGTAGGCGATGACGGCGACTTCGTCGGTCGGCATGATCACATCGACATCGCTGAGCTTGAAGCTCCGCAGCGTCCACCGGCCTTCTTCCRTCATGGCTTCATACTTGGCGGGGTCGATCTTCATCGCCCCCATCGGGCCGGTGATCAGACATTCCTCGGCAATCATCGATTTCGCGAGCTTTGCATCCTTGTCGACCATGGACTGCCAGAAGCGCGTCTCGAGATCGATGATGGTTTGCTTGTCTCCGGACATGGCTGTTCTCCTTCTAGGAAGAGAACGAGCATCGGTGGAGCAGGTTCCGGGAAAGGGGGCGCCGCCCTTTGCCCGCCCGCCGAGGGATCGTCATGGCTCAGGCGCTGCGGGTAGATCGCCTGCGGATGAGTGTCCAGGCGAGCAGAAGTCCCACACTGAAGGTGATCGCAGCATAGATCGCCGGTGCGGGATTGCTGAGCGTGCTCTTCGAACCTGCCCAGGCGACGATGAAGGCAAAGGGTATGACGCCGACGCAGTAGCCGAACAGGAAACGTCGAAACCGCATCCGGGTCATTCCGGCAATGGTGCAGCTGAGCTCGGGCAGGATCGGTAGCGCCTGACACGCAAACAGCGTGAGCAGATCGTTCTTCGCAAAGGCTCGCTCGATCTCCGCGAGCTTTTCGCCATCCTTGAAAAGCCTGGCGAGGACGGGTCTGCCAAAGCGGCGCCCCATCCCATATCCGCCGAGCCCCAGCAGCATCAGCCCGGTGGTGGCGGAGGCTCCGCCCAGGAGCGGGCCCATCGCATATCCCGCGATCAGGATCGTCGTCATCGTGGGCACTGCAATCAAGAGGTCGATCGCCAGCAGGAGGACGACACCCGCCCCCAGATAGAGCGGATTGATCTCCTTCGCGGCCTCGATGAAGGCCAGCGCACTGCGCTCGGAGACCAGACCTGTCGATTTGACGATGAGCGCGGTTGAAGCGAACGCGAGCGCAAGGACAAGCGCGACTTTCAGAAGGCCCTTCATGAGCCGCGCATCATCCTGCGACTGAGCCCGGGCGCCAGCCTGGATATCAGCGGCAAGAGCCTCGCCTTTCCGACATGGATTTCCGGCCGCGCACACCTGACGCCCGCCAGGATCGCCTCCGCGGCATCGCGAGCCGATATCTTTCCGCTGCCGCGCCCCGCCGTCATCGGGGTCTCGACCAGGGGAAGGATCGCCTCGATCACCGCCACCCCGTCCGTTTCGAGCTGGTAGCGCAGGCTCTGGGAAAAGCTGTGCAGCGCCGCCTTGGTCGCGCAATAGAGCGCCGTCCGCTGCTTCGGGAGGAGAGCCAGTCCCGAGGAGATATTGACGATCGCGGTCCCGATGCCCTGCCGTCTCAGACCCGGCAGAAATGCGTGGGTCAGCAATGCCGGGGCCAGCAGATTGACCGCAATTTCGGCGTCCATCTGCAGGGGATCGAAATCGGGATCGGTCAAGGCGACGGGATATTGGAGCGCCGCATTGTTGATGAGCACGCTCAGATCGGCATGGCGCGCCGCGATGTCGGCTGCCACCGCCCTGACCGCCGCAGGATCGGCCAAGTCGATGTCGATCGCCTCCAGTCCGTTGCGCGGCTCGAGCCGGTTTGCGCTTCGTGCCAGCACAATGACGGAGTGCCCGGCGGACAGGAGCTTTTCCAGCATCTCGGCTCCGATGCCCGAGGTGCCGCCCGTCAGAACGACTTTCGAGGATCGAGAAAGCGGGGTACGCATTCCGATGTCTTTTCTGGGGTCGTTGAGAAAGCCGAGTTTTGGCGGGGATGTTGAGCAAGCGCCCGACGACATCGGCCACTGCCGTTTGCGGCGTGTCAGGCTGGGGTCTGGCGTGGGCGCCGGCACGCACGGAACTCGGCGAAAGGTTCGGGCGAGAGC
>NZ_JBFTLD010000275.1:0-8829 GCF_056396265.1 Allobosea sp. 05T422_2
CTCGCGCAGGAAGACGGTCTCGCGCTTGGCATTGGGCAGTTCGATGCCGATCGCGTTCTTGCCCTGGACGACGGCGACACGCGCCGAGATCGCGCTCATCGAGCGGGCGATGTCGTCGGCCAGCGAGATCACCCGCGACGACTTGATGCCCGGCGCCGGCTCAAGCTCGTACAGCGTCACGACCGGGCCGGGACAGGCCTGGACGATCTCKCCGCGTATGTTGAAATCCTCGAGCACCCCTTCGAGCAATCCCGCATTCTGCTGCAGGGTCTCGGTCGAGACCGCCGCCTCGGGCTGCGTCTTCGGCTCGGCAAGATAGCTCAGCGGCGGCAGCTCGAAGACGCCCGTCTGCATGAGGGGTGCGGGCGCAGGCAGCGCCTTGCGTCGTCTTGCCTGACGATCGACACCGGCAGGTTCGTCGGCCTCGCCATTCCGGGTTGGCTCAGGCTCGCTTTCCAGCTTGGCTGCAGGCAGAACGGCTTGCGCCACGCGGGGCTCGGCATGCGAGCGGCTTTCGCCGGACGCCTGCACACCGGGCGCGATGTCGCTCTTGGACCATGCAGCGCCTCCGAGTTGGAGGTTGACCGTATAGGTTTGCGACCAGCTCAAGGCCGGAGCGGAACTGGGAATGACGTTCAGTGCTAGGTCGCTAACCGGAAGAGCAAGGACCGCATCAGCGTCCCCGCTCTCGACTGAGGATGGAGCGTCTTCGGCATAGTCCCGGTGCAGAGGCGTCGCTGGCTCCTCCCACGGCGCCTCAGGCGCGGGGCTGGACATGCCTTCGGCAGAGATCGACCCAAGATCCCAGAACGCATGGTCCGAGATATTCGCGTAGAGCTCGAGTGCGCCATCCGCCTCGCTCTCAGCGGGAACGATCTCCATGACTTCCCGTGCGGCTACTTCCGGCGTGGCTTCTTCGAAACTCACATGGTCTTCGTCCGCAGGCGGGATCGCATCGCATGGATCGATCTCGACCTTGGCCTCAACGACCGCGTCGACGTCCACCATGGGTGTCGTCGTAGCCTCCAGCCCACCCCACACCTTCCGCAGGAGATGGTCCGGCGTCCTTGTGTAGCGCACACGACTGGGCGCCGCGTCAAGGTCCGGCGCTCGGTGCACGGGAGTGATGACCGCGGAAACGGGCAGCTGAGCGCGCAGACCGTGAGGGACCTGCCTCGCGGCCCTCTCGTCAGAGCTGCCGGGCATGGATGTCGGGCAATGATCGTCGTTTCCGTCGATACGTTGCGGATAGAGTTTCAACTTACGCATCGACAGTTACGGCTACTATTTTGGAAGGGACGGTGGTGCTGAATGCGTATCGGGGCAGGGTTAACGCCTCGTGAAACTCAAGCCGGACGGAGCGAGCCACGCAACGCCACAGCTTCCCTCACCGTCGTTAGATACGGGGCCTGCCGCAGTGCTTGCCGAGGGGGCTGAGCGTCGGACGCGCCAAAGGGTCGCACTTTGAAAAACATGATTCAGCTTCATTCATGATTAACCAAGCGCGCGCTTAATCAAGATCGAACACAGTTAGGGTTTCCCAGCACTGAAGATCGGGACAGCAAGCCGACCCGCTTGCGGCTCATCGTGATGAGTCTGCGTGAGCGGGGTGGGTGTTGGCGCGCGTCGGAGGCGGGAAGAGTACCAGAGTATCCCGAGAGTACGACGCATGAGTTTTTCGTCCGGTCCGACTGCTGGCCTCGCCCCTCGTGCGCGCAATCGCCGACACAGGATCCGTTTCTCCCGAATTGCCTTCGTCGTCGCGACCCTGGGTCTGAGCGCGGCAGCCGGCTTCTGGGCACAGAAGGACGGTCAGCCGATCGTCTCTGCCGTGCGTGAGCTTGCCCCCATGCTGGAACCGATCTTGGTCGCTTCCAGCCGACGCTACGATCCGCTCCTTGATCCCGACTATTCGCTGGGGCCGGCTCCTCTCACCCTTGGCGAAAGCTCTCCCCTGGCCGCCGGCTTCCAATCCGCCGCGGCGCCCCCTGCCGACCCCGTCGAGCTGCCGGCTCCGGCCGTCGAACCGGAGATCGTTGCGCCGGTGCCGCAGCCGCAGGACGCGCCCAAGCTCGCTCAGATTACGCCGCTTCCGGTGCCGCGCCCGTCCGAGCTTCGCCTTCCCGCCGATCCGGAGGCTCCGCGCGTAGTCGAGCGCCAGACCACCCGGCGGACACGGACCGCCGCCGTCCCGCCCGCGCCGACGGCAGCAGATAACCGCTCGTTCTTCGAGAAGATCTTTGGGGTGCAGCGCTCGTCGGGGCCGGCTCTCGCCTATGCAGCGCCGGAGGACGACGTCGTCGACAGGAGCCGCGGCAGAAAGCTCAGCCCGACCTTGCCGGCTTCGGCGGGCGTCTCGGCCCAGGCGACGGCCATCTACGATATCTCGGCGCGCATGGTGTACATGCCAAATGGCGACCGGCTCGAGGCGCATTCTGGGCTCGGCGACAAGATGGACGACCCACGCTTCGCGCATGTGAGGATGCAGGGTGTCACGCCGCCGCATGTCTACGATCTGAAGGAGCGCGAGGCTCTTTTCCACGGTGTGCGGGCCATACGGCTCCACCCGGTCGGCGGCAGCGGCGCCATCCACGGACGCGCCGGCCTGTTGGCGCATACCTACCTCCTCGGACCGCGAGGGGATTCGAACGGATGCGTTTCGTTCAGGGACTACGACAAGTTCCTGCAGGCCTATCTCAGGGGTGAGGTCAAACGCCTGGTCGTCGTAGCCAGCATGTAGGCCGGACTTCGCGGCCCGCGTCCGAGGCCGCTTTTCCTCCACTGCGCAACGAATCCAATCGGTCGCTGCATTGCGCCGACCCAGGCTGGCCGCTTTTCCTGGAGCAGGGGGAAGCCTATCGGCATCAAGAACAGCGCTGGCCCTATGGGAGCATGTCCATAGGGCGCGAAGATTGAGCCGGGCTGAAGCCTCGCCGCGATAAGCTTGGCCAGCCTCTTCCCTGAAGCGAGAGCACGCCGAGGGTCAGCCCTCGGCGTCGGCCTTGGTCTTGGCCTTCGACTTCGGCGCAGCCTTGGCGGCCGTCTTGCCGGCAGCCTTCTTTGCCGGCGCTTTGGCTGGCGCCTTCGCCGCGCTTGGACGCTTCGTCTTGGCGGCTGCCTTCGCTCCGCCCTTCGCGCCTCCGGCTTCGGCCTTGGCGTTGACGAGTTCGACCGCCTGTTCGAGCGTCAGGCTCTCCTGCGTCATCGCCTTGGGCAGGGTCGCGTTGACCTTGCCCCAGTTGACATAGGGGCCGTATTTGCCGGCGCGCACGACGAGCTTGCCGCCAGCAGGATGCTCGCCGACCTCCCGTCCTGGCACCGCCGCTCCACGACCGAACCGTCCTCCGCCCGCGCCGCTCTCCTTGGCGACGATAAGGTCGATGGCGCGGTTGCCGCCGAGCGCGAGGACATCGTCGTCCTTGTCGATATTGGCGTAGGTCTTGCCGTGCTGGACGTAGGGGCCGTAGCGACCGATGCCGACCAGGATCGGCTCGCCGCTCTCCGGATGCTTCGCGACCTCCTTGGGCAGCGCAAGCAATGCCAGCGCCTTGTCGAGATCGACGGCAGCCGCGCTCATGCCCTTGGGCAAGCTCTGGCGCTTCGGTTTCTCGCCCTCGCCGAGCTGGACATAGGGGCCGAAACGACCGTCACGCAGCGTCACATCCTGATCCGTGACCGGATCCTTGCCAAGGACCCGCACGCCGGGCGCGCCCTGGCCACCCTCGGCCGTGGCCTCGCCGTCATTGGCCGGAACGGTCAGCGGCCGGGTGTAGCGGCATTCCGGGTAGTTCGAGCAGCCGACGAAAGCGCCGAACTTGCCAAGCTTCAGCGAGAGCTGACCGGTGCCGCAGGTCGGGCAGGTGCGCGGATCGCCGCCATCGCCGCGCGCTGGGAAGATATGTTCTCCCAGCACACCGTTCAGCGCTTCCAGCACCTCGGTGACGCGCAGGTCCTTGGTGCCGGCGATGGCCTGGGTAAACTCTTCCCAGAACTCGCGCAGCAGCGCCTTCCAGTCGATCTCGGCATTTGAGACACGGTCGAGCTTCTCTTCCAGGCTCGCCGTGAAGTCGAACTCGACATAGCGTCCGAAGAAGCTCTCGAGGAAAGCGGTGACCAGCATGCCCTTGTCCTCGGGCACCAGCCGCTTCTTCTCGATGCGGACATATTCGCGGTCGCGCAGCGTGGCCAGCGTMGCGGCATAGGTCGAGGGCCGGCCGATGCCGAGCTCTTCCATGCGCTTGACCAGGCTCGCCTCGGAGAAGCGCGGCGGCGGCTCGGTGAAGTGCTGATCGGCGGCGATGGCGCGCTTTTCCAGCCCGTCACCCGCCTTCATCGGCGGCAGCTTCTTGCTGTCCTCATCCTCTTCGTCGTCGCGGCTCTCCTGATAGAGCGTCAGGAAGCCGTCGAAGAGCACGACCTGACCGGTGGCACGCAGCTCCAGATGACGCGAACCGACCTTGGCGGCGACGTCCACCGTCGTGCGCTCCAGCGAGGCCGATTCCATCTGGCTCGCGATGGTGCGCTTCCAGATCAACTCGTAGAGTTTGGCCTGTTCGGGCTCGAGATGGCGCACGACCATCGCTGGCAGCCGGCCGAGATCGGTCGGGCGGATGGCCTCGTGGGCTTCCTGCGCGTTCTTGGCCTTGACCGTGTATTTGCGGGGCGCGCTCGGCACATAGGCCGCACCGAACTCCTTGCCGATGACGCTGCGGGCAGCCGTGATGGCACTGCCGTCCATGTCGACGCCATCGGTTCGCATATAGGTGATGAGACCGACGGTCTCGCCGCCGATGTCGACGCCTTCATAGAGCCGCTGCGCAACCTGCATGGTGCGGGCGGGTGCCATGCCAAGCTTGCGCGAGGCTTCCTGCTGCAGCGTCGAAGTCTGGAAGGGCGGGTAGGGKTGGCGCTTGACCGGCTTGGCCTCGACCTGCGCCACGTTGAAGAGAGCTGTCTCCAGCGCCGCCTTGAATGCTTCGGCCTCCGCCCCGGTGCCGATGTCGAGCCGGGTGATCTTCTTGCCGTCGGCTCCGACCAGGCGAGCCTCGAAGGTCGCGCCGGTATCTGTCGCGAGCGTCGCAACCAGCGACCAGTATTCCCGGGCCCTGAAGGCTTCGATTTCGCGTTCGCGCTCGCAGACGAGGCGCAGGGCCACCGACTGGACGCGCCCGRCCGAGCGGGCACCGGGCAGCTTGCGCCAGAGCACCGGAGACAGGGTGAAGCCGACAAGATAGTCCAGCGCGCGGCGCGCCAGATAGGCGTCGACCAAGGCCTGATCGATCTGGCGCGGGTTGGCGAGGGCCTTCTGCACCGCATCCTTGGTCACGGCGTTGAAGGTGACGCGCTCGACCGGAATGCCCTTGATGGCGCGCTTCTGGTTCAGCGCTTCCAGCACGTGCCAGGAAATCGCCTCGCCCTCGCGATCCGGGTCGGTTGCGAGAATGATCTTCTCGGCACCCTTGGCCGCCTTGGCGATCTCCGCGACCTGCTTGGCGCCGCGCCCCTCGATTTCCCAGAGCATCTTGAAGTCGTCTTCGGGATCAACCGAGCCGTCCTTCGCGGGCAAGTCGCGAATATGCCCGAACGAGGCGATGACCTCGTAATCGGAGCCCAGGTACTTGTTGATCGTCTTGGCCTTGGCCGGCGACTCGACGACGAGGAGCTTCATGGCAGCTAAAGTCTCATGACAAAGGGGCAGGGCCAGCACGCATCGTGCCGGTCCGGCCTGGCTTGGCGCTGGGCGCCCGGGGTCAGGTTCGGAATTGCGCGCGAAAGTGGTTCAGCACGACAGCGCTGTCAAATAGGGATTGCTGCGCGAATGCAACAGTGGCGCGGCGATCAACTGTCGCTTTCCGGCCGTTCCCCGCGCGGTCGCTCCGGCCCGCCCTTGGACGAAGCGCTGGACAATGGCCATCTCGCCGCTTGCGCCGTCTTGAGTCTGTGCCTAAACAACCACCTTCAAATGACATCGCCAGCCCCGACCTATCCGCACCGCCACCTCCTCGGCATCGAGGGCCTGTCGCATCTGGATATCGAGGCTCTCCTCGATCGCGCCGAGGACTATGTCGCGCTTTCGCGACAGGTCGAGAAGAAGACGGCGACCCTGCGCGGCCGCACCCAGATCAATCTCTTCTTCGAGCCATCGACGCGCACGCAGGCCTCCTTCGAGCTTGCCGGCAAGCGCCTCGGCGCCGACGTGATGAACATGTCGGTAGCATCCTCTTCGGTGAAGAAGGGCGAGACGCTGATCGACACGGCCGMCACCCTGAACGCGATGCGCCCCGATATTCTGGTGGTGCGCCATCACGCCGCCGGTGCGGTCAACCTGCTCGCCCGCAAGGTCKACTGCTCTGTCGTCAATGCCGGCGACGGTGCGCATGAACACCCGACCCAGGCCCTGCTCGATGCGCTGACGATCCGCCGCAACAAGGGCCGGATCGCCGGGCTGACCGTCGCGATCTGCGGCGACATCGTGCATTCGCGGGTCGCCCGCTCCAACATCATCCTGCTCAATGCGCTTGGCGCAAAGGTCCGCCTGATCGCCCCCTCGACCCTGCTTCCGGTTGGCATCGAGCGTATGGGCGTCTCCGTCTTCACCGACATGAAGAAGGGACTGGAAGGGGCTGATATCGTGATGATGCTGCGTCTCCAGCTCGAGCGCATGCACGGCGCCTTCGTGCCGTCGCCGAAGGAGTATTTCCGCTATTTCGGCCTTGACCGCGACAAGCTCGCGCTGGCCAGCCCGGACGCGCTCGTAATGCATCCCGGCCCGATGAATCGCGGCGTCGAGATTTCCTCGGAAGTCGCTGACGGCGCTCAGTCCTTGATTCGCGAGCAGGTCGAGATGGGGGTCGCCGTCCGCATGGCGGTTCTGGATGCGCTGGCCCAGCATCTGCCCAATGGTTGAGCGCGGCCGAGCCATTCCCCGGCCGGTTGGAACACAACACTGAAGGCGAGACCGAGCGAGATCATGTCCGAAATGCGCGAGCTTGCGATCGTCAACGCCCAACTGGTCGATCCTGCATCGGGCCGGCAGGGGCCGGGTGCGCTTCTGCTGCGCGATGGTGCGATTGCGGAGATCGCCTGGGGCGCCGCTCCGGCGACGGGCGAGGGCGTGCAGCGGGTCGATGCGGGCGGCCTAATCCTCGCGCCAGGGCTGGTCGATCTGCGCGCCTTTCTCGGTGAACCGGGAGCGGAGTTCCGCGAAACGCTCGGCACGGGCTCGCAGGCCGCCGCGGCCGGCGGGGTCACCACGGTCGTCTGCAGGCCGGATACCGATCCGCCGATCGACGATCCCGCCATTATCGATTTCATCAAGCGCCGTGCCCGCGACAAGGCGGTCGTCAACGTGCTGCCGGCTGCTGCCCTGACCAAGGGGATCGAGGGCCGGGAGATCACCGAGTTCGGCCTGCTGCTCGAAGCAGGCGCAGTCGCCTTCACCGATGGCTCCCGGGCCGTGCGCAATCCGCAGGTCATGCGCCGCGCCATGATCTACGGCCGCGATTTCGATGCGCTGCTGATGAACCATCTCGAGGATCCGGACCTGCGCGGCGCCGGCGTGATGAACGAGGGTGAGTTCGCCAGCCGCAAGGGCCTGCCGGGCATTCCGATCGAAGCCGAGACCGTCATGCTGGAGCGGGATATCCGCCTGGCGCGGGCGACCGGCGCGCGCTACCACGCCGCGATGATCTCCTGCGCCGAATCCGTCGAACTCGTGCGCCGGGCCAAGGCCGATGGCGTGCGGATCACCTGCGGCGTCTCGATCAACAATCTGACGCTGAACGAGAACGACGTCGGCGACTACCGCACCTTCTGCAAGGTCTCGCCGCCACTGCGCCATGAGGACGAGCGGCTCGCCATGGTGGCCGCGCTGGCCGAGGGCGTGATCGATGTCGTCGTCTCCGACCATGACCCGCAGGATGTCGAGACCAAGCGCCAGCCCTTCGCCGAGGCCGCCAATGGCGCGCTCGGCATCGAGACGATGCTGTCGGCAGCGCTGCGCATGGTCCATGCAGGGCAGACCGATCTGCCGACACTGCTGGCGGCGCTTTCGACGCGCCCGGCCGCTCTGCTTGGATTGTCGTGCGGGCGCCTCTCGGTCGGAGCTCCGGCCGATCTGATCCTGCTCGATCCCGACGCGCCCTATGTCGTCGACAAGCGCAAGCTGAAATCGCGGGCCAAGAATTCGCCCTTCGACGAGGCGCGGCTCGATGGGTTGGTACGCACAACCTTCGTTGCCGGACGAGTGGTCTACGAGGCGGACGCAGTCTAAGCTCTTGCGGCGATGGCCTGGGGAAGCGGGGGCGGAATGCCTGAGATGATGAGTTTGGGCCTGCCCGGGTCTTCGGCACTGGCTGCCGTGGCCATCGGTTATCTGCTGGGCTCGATCCCTTTCGGTGTCGTTTTGACGCGCCTCAGCGGCGGACCTGATCTTCGCAGCATCGGCTCGGGCAATATCGGCGCCACCAATGTCCTGCGCACCGGCAACAAGAAGCTGGCGGCGCTGACCCTGGTGGGCGACATGCTCAAGGGCACGGCGGCCGTGCTCGTCGGGCTCTATCTGATCGGCGGCCGGGATGCTGCGCTCCTCGCCGGGCTCGGTGCCTTCCTCGGGCATCTCTTCCCGGTCTGGCTGCGCTTCAAGGGCGGCAAGGGCGTCGCCACCTATCTCGGCATTCTGATCGGGTTGAAATGGCCGATCGCGGTGACCTTCGCGGCAATCTGGCTTAGCGTCGCCTATCTCAGCCGCTATTCATCGCTTGCTGCGCTGCTCGCCAGCCTGCTGACGCCGCTGCTGCTCTGGTTCTGGGCGAACGAGCCGCGCATGGC
>NZ_JBFTLD010000276.1:0-8788 GCF_056396265.1 Allobosea sp. 05T422_2
ACCTTGATCGGTGGCCTGCTGATCCCGACCTTTCAACGCTACTCGACGATCGCGGTGTCGAGCTTCAAACGAAATCGTTCGATGCCGCGCCTGTTGGCGCGCTCTCTGACGCCACGCGGCGTTTCCCTCCTCGGGACATCGGCCAAGATCCCGAGCTACCAGAATCTCTATCTTCTCAAGCTCCCGACAGATGTTCCCGTGTCGGTCATCCTGATGAATTTCGTAGCCAGTGCGCTTTGGACCGTTGGCGTGCTGGCGGCGATCTATGCCGGAACGATCGATCCGGACTTGCGCGTGACTGCGAGCACGCTGTCCTCAGTGATCAACGGCGTCGCGACGATCATGATGTTCATCCTGATCGATCCCTATCTTGCGGCCCTTACGGACGACACCGTCAGCGGAACCTCGGATGACGGCTTCTTCCGAAAGCTCGTGGTCTGGATGATTGCCGGGCGTTTGGCGGGAACCATCGCTGCTCAGGCCATTCTGGTGCCTGCTGCGCAGTTGATCGTCTGGGTCGCCAAGGCAATCTAGCGCCCGTTGCCTGAGCTCCAACAGTGGGGGGCAAGCTGACTGATCGAGTGCTGCCCGCCGACCCTCGCCAGCAGCGGCGGCCTGACGGCTGCATCGGCCATCATGCGAGACAGGCTTCGCCGCCCGCCGCGACGATCTCCTCCTCGCACATGCTCCGATGCGGCGCCGGTCACCTTGCTTCCGCTCGCTAAGACAGTGTGGTCGCTCTCCCCGACGGCAGTTCCAGCCGCCGGGAGATTTGCGACGCCTCCAGGAGTGCTTCGTCGTGGCTGACGACGACGAGCGCGCCGTCATAGGCGCGCAGCCCGGCCTCCACAGCCTCGATCGAGTCGATGTCCAGATGGTTCGTCGGCTCGTCGAGCAGGAGCAGCGGAGGAGGGGTCTTTCCGCCGAGAACGCAGGCGAGGCCGGCACGCAGCATCTGTCCACCGCTGAGGGACAAGACGCGCTGAAGCGCGGCATCGGCCCTGAACATGAAGCGGGCGAGCGCGGCCCGGCAGGCATTTTCGTCGGCCTGCGGATTGATCCGAAGGAAATTGTCCCTGATCGAGAGCGCTGGATCGAGCAGGCTGACGCGCTGGTCGAGCATGGCGAAACCGGTCAGGACGCGGACGCTCCCCGCCCAGGGCCGCAACTGTCCGGCGATCAACGCAAGCAAGGTCGTCTTTCCCGAGCCATTGGGGCCGGTGACGGCCAGGCGCTCCGGGCCGGTCACCGTCAGGGAGAGGTCGCGGAGAATCGGCCGCTCCCGCTCATGGCCTGCGCTGACGCGATCGATCGTCAGCACGGTTCTGTTCGCCGGCAGCCCTGTCGAGGGCAGGGTTACAGAGAGCGGCTGCAGAATCTCGATGCGCTCGCGTGCGGCAGTCGCGGCCGCCAAGGCCTGCGAGCGTCTGTCCTCGGTGAGGCGGGCATTGCCGCCTCCGCTGTCTTCGCTGCGATCCTTCAGCAGGCCCAGGGCGATCCGTGGCATGCCGCCCTTCGCACCTGTCCTGCGGCCGGCCCCGTCCTTGCGGGCCTTGCGTTCGGTTGCCGCCTGGGCCTCGCGGGCCAATTCGGCGAGATGTTTGTCGGCGTCCGCGAGATCGTGCTGCGCGGCGGCGAGCTCGAGCGCCTTGCGCTCGCGATAGGCGCTCCAATTGCCGCCATAGCGCGTCGCGCCGAGAGAGGTCAGCTCGACGATGGCATCCATGGTCTCGAGCAGTTCGCGATCATGGCTCACGACGATGGCACCAGAGCGCCAGTTGGCGAGGAGATCGATCACGGCGCTCCGGCCTTCCCGGTCKAGATTGTTCGTGGGTTCGTCCAGCAGGAGGAAATCGGGTTCCGCGAAGATAAGCGCAGCGAGGCTGGCCCGCGTGCGCTGCCCGCCGGAGAGGGCAGTCAGTCGCGCCTGCGGTTGCACTTCAAGCCCAACCTGGGCGAGGGCGGCCGACAGGCGCGCCTCAAGCGTCCAGTCGGCTTTCCCGAGTTCGTCGATGGTGGCTTCGCCGGCCGCGGCACGGTGCAGGAGCGCCAGCGCCTCAGTCGCTCCAAACAGCCCCGCGATCGTTTCGTCGGGATTGATCTGGACGGCCTGGCGCAGGACGCCGAGCGTTCCGCTCACAAAAACGCGCCCCGACTGGGGGGAGAGTTCGCCAGAGGTCAACCGGAGAAGCGAGGTCTTTCCGATGCCGTTACGGCCGACGAGGCCGACGCGTTCCGGCCCGAAACTCAGGTCGAGGTCAGAGAGGAGAGAGCGGCCGTCAGGTGCCGACAGCGTCAGATGGGACAGGATGATGGAGGCAGGCATGAATACGGATCTCCCCGGGGGCAAGGCGGACTGGCTTTGCGGTCGGGGTGAAATCCATGGCTGCAGACATCCTGTGGGAACTGATAACGGGCGTTATCTAGCTCCGTGATCCCTCCGGATCAAGCGTCGTACGGAGGCTTTGCATTGCACGCCGGGTCTGGACGGTCGCGCTTTTGGCACAGCCGGAGCTGGGCGAACAGGACAGGGGGCTGTCAGCTAAATGTCAGCTTGCTGAGTGTATGTTTCTCCCAGCGCGGCACATCTTCAGCCCCCCAGCTCTTGTGTCGCGCTTGCATCGGCCCCGCCGTTTCGCACGATCCGGCGGGGCTTCGCATGTCGGTGCCTTGCCCGCGCGGCCCCAAAGTCTGGCTCAGGCGAAGAGCAGTCCGGGGTTCGGCGTGTAGCGGGCGAGCTTGTCCTGGTCGATGCTGACGCCGAGGCCCGGCCGGTCGGGGATCGTCAGCCAGCCCTCGCCGTCGAGCACGAAGGGCTCGGCGAGGATGCCGTCGACATAGGGGCTGCCGCCAATGAACTCGACCAGATCCGCGCTCGGGAACGCGGCGGCCATCTGCAGGTCGGCTGCGAGGCCGAGCGCCGTGTTCCAGCCATGGCCGATATATTTCACGCCGAAATCGTCGGCCATCCAGGCGATGCGGCGCTGCTCCGACAAGCCCCCGACCTTGGTGACGTCGGGCTGGACGATATCGACGGCGCCGCGCGCCAGCCAGGGCAGGAAGGCCTGGCGCCGCGTCAGCACCTCGCAGCCGGCGATCGGCACCGGCGAACATAGCCGCAGCTCGCGATACTCCTCGATCGCGTCGGGCCGCACCGGCTCCTCGAACCAGCCGACATCGAAATCCGCCAGCATTTCCGCGGTGYGCTTGGCCCATTTGAAGCCATGCGGCMAGAGCGCATCGCTCGCGCCGGCATCGACGAAGAGTTTTGCCTTGTCGCCGGCCGCCTCCCGCGCCGCTCGCACGATCGCTTCGTCGAGCCTGGTGTCCAGCGCCCGGCCGAACGGACCCCAGCCGATCTTGAAGGCGGTGAAGCCCTTGTCGCGATAGGTCGCGATCACCTCGCGCATCGCCGCCGGCTCTTCCATCAGCAGCGAGCAATAGGGTTGCACGCGGCGGCGATAGCTGCCGCCGAGCAGCCGCCCGACGCTGAGCCCGGTCGCCTGGCCGAGAATGTCCCAGAGCGCGATGTCGATGCCGCTGATCGTATGGGTGAGCGTACCGCCGCGTCCCATCCAGAACGTGTTCTGGTGCAGCCGTTCGCTGAGATGATCGGGGGAGAGCGCGTCCTCGCCGAGGTACAGCGGCTCGAGCACCTTGAGCCCGGCCTGCACCAGCCGCCCATCCGTGAACGAGCTGCCATAGCCGATCAGCCCCTGGTCGGTATGGACCGCGATCAGGGCATGGATCGAGTCGTCGGGCCGGATCTCCGCCGACCAGCCGCCCTTGGGGCTCTCACCGAAGAGCGGGGCGGCCTCGATCCGGGTGATCTTGAAGGGGGGCAGGYTGGTAGGGCGCTGGGTCGTCATGGCTAGGCTCGTCTGGGAAACAGTCACGCTTCGTCCCTTTCTGCGCGGCGGCGGGCAATGATGGCTTCGTAATCCATGGCCTGGTTCATCACGGTGATGTGCTCGTCCAGCGCGGCGCGGATCGCCGCGATGTCGCCGGCCTCGAACACCACGAGCAGATCCTGGTGCTCCTCGACGACACCGAGCATCGGTTTGCCGAAGGTCGCCAGGCCGAAAATGATGGTGAATTGCCGCGACAGCGTCTCCCAGAGATCGAGCGTCACGCTGTTGCCGCCGAGTTCGCAGAGCGCGCGGTGGAACAGCGTGTCGGCCGCGGCGACGCCATAGGCATCGTGGCGGGCCGCCATCAGCTCCATTTCCGCAACCGCCTTGCGCAGCGGGTCGAGATGGTGGCCGCGATTGCGCCCGGCCGCGGTCGCCCGCCCCATCGCGCTGGCTTCGAGCGCGATGCGGGTTTCGATGAGGTCGGCAACCCTTCCATTCGTCACCGGGCGCAGCCGGATGCCCTTGTAGGGCTCGTTGACGACGACGCCCTGGCTCTCCAGCAGCCGCAGCGCCTCGCGCACCGGCACGCGGCTGACGCCGAGCTTGCGGGCGAGTTCGGCCTCGACGATCCGGTCCCCGGGCAGGATCAGGCCGGCGGCCGCGCCGGCGATGATGGCCTCGATCGCCTGGTCGACCAGGGTCTGCGGCTGCAGCGGCAGCCAGCCCGTGCCGCGCGATACCGGCCTTGGCGCCTCCGCCCTCGCATTGGTTTTTGTCTGCTGCATCTTCGTCTGCTGCACTTGCCTCGCCCTGCGGCGGCCTCACTTGACTAATCGTAGAATCGTATACGATCATACGATCACAAGAGCAAGGAGGGGGTAGGGATGGTCACCGTTGCCGAGAGCCGCATTCGCTGCGAAATCGATCTGGATGCGCCAGGCCGCCAGGCCGGCTACCTGAAGGCGCCGCTCTCGCGAAACACCTCCGGCTGGGGCACGGTCGAGATCCCGATCATCTCCGTGCGCAACGGCACTGGGCCGACCGTGCTGTTTACAGGCGGCGTCCATGGCGACGAGTATGAGGGTCCGATCGCCATCTCCCGGCTCGCGCGCAGCCTGGATGCTGGCGCGATCCAGGGGCGCGTCATCATGATACCGGCGCTGAACATCCCGGCCGTGATGAACGACACGCGGCTGTCGCCGGTCGATAACCGCGACATGAACCGCTGCTTCCCCGGCAATCCGCGCGGGACCTTCTCGGAGATGCTGGCGCATTTCGTCGATGCGGTGCTGCTGCCGCATGTCGATATCTCCGTCGACCTTCACACGGCCGGCCATTCCGGCGATTCAGCTCTGTCGACGAACATGCATTACGTCGCCGATGCCGGGCTCCGGGAGCGCACCATGGCGGCGGCCGCGGCCTTCGGTGCGCCCTATAATGTCGTGTTCTGGGGCGTCGACGAGGGCGCGACGCTGACATCCTCGGTCGAGCGCCGGGGCATCCTCTCGCTCGGCACCGAGCTCGGCGGCTGGGGGCGCGTCAATGTCGAGGGCGTGCGCATCGCCGACCGTGCGCTGCTCAACATTCTCAAGCATTTCAAGCTGATGGAGGGCAGCCCCGATACGCGCCAGCGCGATGGGGCGCAAGGCACCCGCCACATGATGGTCCGCAACGCCGCCGGGTACAGCTTTGCGCCATCGGGCGGGCTGTTCGAGCCGAAGAATGTCGTCGGTGACATCTGCCGGGCCGGCGAACTCGCCGGGCTGCTGCATTTCGTCGAGGATGTCGACCGGCCACCGATCGAAATTCGCTACCAGCTCGACGGCGTCCTGTGGATGTCGGCCGGTCCGGGCCGCGTCCAGCGTGGCGACKCCGTGGCCGTGGTGATGGAGGATTACGACGAGACCCGCGCTGCCCAGTGACGTCCTGAATAATCAAAAAGGGGAGATCAGGCATGAAAAAGCACAGCATTCTCGGCCACGCGCTTGCAGCAACCATGCTCCTGTCGATGCAGGCCGGAGCCTCCGCCCAGCAGAAGGGCGGGGACGTCGTCATCGGCATCAGCCAGGCGCCGCCTTCGCTCGATGCGCAGATCACCTCGGCGCAGGCCTCGCGCAATGTCACCCTGCATATCTTCGAGACGCTCTATGCCCGCGACGAGAACGCCAAGCCGGTGCCGGAGCTGGCCGAGGGCGTCACCATCTCGCCCGACGGCAAGACCTATGTCTTCCCGATCCGCAAGGGCGTGAAGTTCCATAACGGCAAGGAGCTCGACGCCAATGACGTCGTCGCCTCGCTCGAACGCTACCGCAAGATCGGCGCCTCGCTGGCCCTGGTTTCGGCCATCGACAGCATCAAGGCGACCGGCCCGCATGAAGTCACCATCACGCTGAAGCAGGTGCAGGCGACATTCCTCGACAACCTGTCCTCGCCGCGGGCGCCGCTGGCGATCTATCCGGCGAGCGAAGCCGCGAAAGAGGCCGGCAAGATCGAGATCATCGGCACCGGCCCCTATAAATTCGTGGAGTACAAGCCCGACAGCCATGTGAAGCTCGCGCGCTTCGACGGCTATGTGCCCAATCCCAACGGTACGGGCCGCGATGGTTTTGCCGGCAAGAAGGAAGCCTTCCTCGACACCGTGACCTTCCGCTTCATGCCGGAGGGCGGCGCTCGCACCGCAGCGCTCGAATCCGGTCAGATCCAGTTCAACGAAACCGCGGATGGGCCGACCGCCAAGCGCCTCGGYAGCGATCCGCGCTTCGCGATCCACAAGGTGGTGCCCTTCGGCCTGCAGGTGATCAAGTTCAACCATGCCGAGGCGCCGGGCAACGACAAGAATTTCCGGCTCGCCGTCCAGGCCGCGTTGAACATGGACGACATCATGAGCATCGCCTATTCCGACATCAACCAGATCGACCCGAGCTGGCTCTATCCCGGCGCGCCGTTCTACAGCACGGCCGGCAGCGCCAAGTACAACAAGGCCGATCTGGCTGAGGCCAAGGCGCTCCTGGCAAAATCCTCCTACAAGGGCGGCAAGACCACCTTCATCGTCGACAACCTGCGGGCCAATGTCGACACCGCAACCGTGCTGCAGGAACGGCTGAAGGAGATCGGCATCAATGTCGATATCTCGATCGCCGACTGGCCGACGGTCTCGAAGATCGGCTTCACCCCGCAGGGCTGGACCTTCTGGACCCACGGCTTCGGCATCGAGCCCTTCGAAGGGCCGGCCTCCGTCATGGCGCCCTGGGTCAACGGTCTCTCGCAGCAGGCCAAGGACCCCGTCATCGACGAGCTGGCGGCGTCGCTCGGCAGCGAGATGGACGAGGCGAAGCGCAAGGCGCTGTTCGACCGCTTCCAGACCCATATGTACGACAACGCGGTCGCCATGAAGGCCGGCAATTACGGCGTCTTCCAGATCAGCACTGCCAAGCTGAAGAACTTCAAGCCCTACCGCATCCCGCGCATGTGGGGTGTCTGGCTCGAGCGCTGACGCCAGCCTGCGGGCGCGTCAGACAGCGCGCCCGCAGATCGGCCCGCTATATGCCGGCCCGCCGCTGGCGGGCTGCGCGGCTGCGCCTTCTCGAAGCGGAACAACTGATGGCAAGCTTTATGATCCGGCGGATCGCCAGCGCGATCCTGGTGCTCGCACTGGTCTCGCTGATGTCCTTCGCCCTGATCTGGCTGGTTCCGGGCGATACGGCGGCCGCCTTCCTCGACGCCTCGGCCACGCCCGAGCAGGTCGCGGCGCTGCGCACCGCGCTCGGACTGGACAAGGCGCTGCCGCTGCAGATGGCGGAATGGTATGGGCGCGTCCTCAGCGGCGATCTCGGGCAATCCGTGCTGCTGAACCGCTCCGTCGCCGGCGCCTTGCTGGAGCGGCTGCCCGTGACGCTCTCGCTCGCCAGTTTTGCACTCGCCATCGCGATTGCGCTCGGCGTGCCCGCCGGAGTGGCTGCCGCCGTCTTCCATAATCGCTGGCCGGACCAGCTTTTCATGACGACGGCGCTGCTCGGCCTCTCCGTCCCCGATTTCTGGCTGGGGCTGGTGATGGTTCTGGTCTTCGCCGTCTCGCTCGGCTGGCTGCCGAGCGGCGGTTTTACCGCTTTCGGCACCGACCCGCTCGGCTGGCTCAAGACGGTCATCCTTCCCGCCTTCACGCTCGGGCTCGTGCAGGTCGGCTTCATCGCCCGCATGGCGCGCGCCTCGATGCTGGAAACGCTGAACCAGGATTTCGTCCGCACGGCCAATGCCAAGGGCCTGTCGCGCTTCTACATCGTGGTGCGCCACGGCCTGCCCAACGCCATGATCCCGATCCTGACCGTGATCGGCATCGTCGCCGGCGCGCTGCTCGGCGGCACCGTCATCATCGAGCAGGTCTTCTCGATTCCGGGCATCGGCCGGCTGATCGTCGGCGCCATCGCCTCCCGCGACTTTCCCGTGCTCCAGGGCGGCCTGCTTTTCCTGGCGGTGGTCTATCTCCTGATCAATCTGATCGTCGATCTCCTCTACGCAGTCGTCGACCCGCGGGTGAGGCTGTCCTGACCATGACGATCGCCTTTCATAAACCGGCCCTGAGCCCGCGGCAGGCAAGCCTTCGCCGGCTCGCCCGCAGCCGCTCCTTCCAGATCGGGGCCGCGATCGTGCTCGCCATCGTCCTGGTCGCGCTGCTGGCCGATCTGCTCGCGCCCTTCGATCCGCTGCGCAGCAATGCCCGCATGCGCCTGACGCCGCCCAACGCGACGCACTGGTTCGGCACCGACCATTTCGGCCGCGACATCCTCTCCCGCGTCATGGTCGGGGCCCGGATCTCGCTCAGCATCGGGGCGGCGACGGTCCTTCTCACCGGCCTCTTCGGAACCGTGATCGGCGCGGTCGCAGGGTTCTTCCCGCGCTTCGACAACCCGATCATGCGGCTGATGGATGCGCTGATG
>NZ_JBFTLD010000277.1:0-8679 GCF_056396265.1 Allobosea sp. 05T422_2
CGCTACCACGAACAGGGATTTCAACTCCAGGGGGCGAGCGCGGCCTTGGCGGTGTTAGCCGCGCTGACCGGCCTCACCCTGATCCTTCCAAACTTTGCGGCCAGCGAACTCGGTCCGCAATACAGCATATCGCAACTCGTCTTCGCTGGGCTTGTGTCTCTGGTGCTCTATAGCTCCTTTGTTTTCGTCCAGACCGTACGGCACCGCGATTACTTCCTCCCACTCCAAACCGACAACGAGGAAGTGCACGCGCCTCCTCCCACTAACGGAATCGCTGTTCTGAGCGCCGGCCTTCTTTTCGTCTCCCTGGTCGCCGTCGTCGGTCTCGCCAAATTTCTGACGCCCATGGTGGAACTTGGAGTAACGCGCCTTAGGGTGCCGAAAGCCGTCGTGGGAATTATCATCGCTGCGCTGGTGCTACTGCCCGAAGGAGCGCGGCCTCGGGCAATCGAATGCAGACCAGTTTGAACCTGGCGCTGGGATCCGCGCTCGCGACAATCGGCATGACCATACCGGCCGTTGCTGCTGTTTCGATCATGCTTGGGCAGCCGCTCACACTCGGCCTGGATGCAAAGGATCAAGTCCTGCTGGCGCTGACGCTGCTTATCAGCGTRATCACCTTGGGCACCGGCCGGACCACGGTGCTTCAGGGAGTCGTGCATCTGGTCCTCTTCGCCGTTTTCTTGTTCTTTGCGGTGGTGCCGTAAGGCACGGCGCATAAGCGAGCCGAACACCCGCTTCCGGATCCAGTTCGGACATCGACCTCGGTGCACTATCTCGGCCGGAACTGGCCCATGGCTGCCCCCTCGGCCTTCTGGTTCCGGGCAGCGCTCGCGTCAACGACCTTCGCGCCAGGTTCACCAGGTCATGTTTTGCGGCGTTCCTGTTCGTCGCCGTAGGGCCGTAAGGCTTGGTCGAGGGCAGCCGCACGACCACGAACGCGGCTTGCGGCCCCCGGCAAGAGGCGTATTTTGTATAGCACTTCCTCGCTGACCTTTGCGGCGCGGCCTCTCGCCGGTGACAAGGGGCACGGCATGTCGACGGTCGCACCCTGATCGGGACGCGATCATGAGATTGCCGCTCGCGCGCTCGGGAGGATGCCATGGGCATGTCTATCGGCGCCGTCTCAAGTACTCCGGGGCGCACAACCCCTTGGCCCGCACTGATCCTGCTCGGGCTGCTGGGCGCGTGCCAGCAGGCCGAAGCCCCGGCACCGGAGATCCGGCCCGTCAAAACCATTACGGTCGAGCGCCGCGCCGATGAGCAATCCGTGTCCCTGACCGGACAGATCCGGGCCCAGAATGAGGTCAGCCTCGCCTTCCGCATCGACGGTCGCATGCTGGAGCGGCCGGTCAATGTCGGCGATCAGGTCAAGCCCGGTCAGGTCGTGGCGCGGCTTGACCCGCAGAACCCGCAGAATGCCCTCCGCTCGGCTCAGGCCAGCCTGTCGGCCGCGCAGGGTCAGCTTACCCAGGCGAGGAACACCTTCGGGCGGCAACAGAGCCTGCTCCAGAAGGGTTACACGACCCGCGCCCAGTTTGATGACGCCCAGCAGTCGTTGCAGACCACCGAGGCGCAGGTGGATTCCTCACAGGCGCAGTTGCGCAACGCCCAGGACCAGCTCGGCTACACCGAACTCCAGGCTGACGCACCCGGCACCGTGACCGCCAAAGGGGCGGAGCCCGGCGAGGTGGTGAGGGCCGGGCAAATGATCGTCCAGGTCGCTCGTCAGGGCGGGCGGGACGCCGTGTTCGACGTGCCGGCGCAACTCGTCCGCATGAGGCCGCGTCAGGCGACCATCACCATCGCGTTGGCGGACGACGCCACCGTGAAGGCCATCGGCAGGGTGCGGGAGATCGCACCGCAAGCCGATCCGGTCACGCGTACCTACCAGGTGAAGGTCGGTCTGACGGACCCGCCCACCGCCATGCGTCTCGGCTCGACCGTGGTCGGGCGGGTCTCCGAGACCTCCGGCGAGGTGATTGAGGTCCCGGCAACGGCGCTGACCGAAGCGAATGGACGTCCGGCGGTCTGGGTGGTCGATCCCGCCGCGCAAACCGTGTCACTGCGCAATATCGACGTGGTCCGCTACGACCCGGCCAGCGTGACTATCTCCCAGGGCATCGAAGCCGGCGACGTCGTCGTCACCGCTGGCGTCCAGGCCCTGCGACCTAGGCAGAAGGTCCGACTGCTCGGAGCTACGTCATGAGGCTCAATCTGTCCGAGTGGGCAATCCACCATCGTTCCTTCATCGTTTTCCTGATGCTCATCGTCCTGACTGCGGGGAGCGCCTCCTACTTTGCCCTGGGGCGGGCCGAGGATCCGGCATTCTCCGTCAAGACCATGATTGTCAGCGCTGGATGGCCCGGCGCGACCCTTAACAACACGCTTCAGCAGGTTACTGAGCGCCTCGAACGGAAGCTCCAGGAGACCCCGCATCTCGACTACATCCGCAGTTACACGACACCCGGCCAGACGACGATCTTCGTCAACTTGAAAGGCGAGGTTGCGGCCCGGAACGTCCCTGACATCTGGTACCAGGTCCGCAAGAAGATCGGCGACATCCGGAACACCTTGCCCCAGGGAGTGACCGGCCCGGGCTTCAACGACGAGTTCGGCGACACCTATGGGATCGTCTACGGCTTCACTGCCAGTGGGTTCACCCACCGCGAGCTGCGCGACTACGTCGAGGATACCCGCTCGCGGCTTCTCCTGGTGCGCGACGTGTCCAAGATCGACGTCGTCGGGGCGCAGGACGAGAAAATCTATATCGAGTTCTCGACCGAGCAACTCGCAGGGCTCGGGCTCGACAATGCCGCCCTCGTCGCGACCCTTCAGAAGCAGAATGCCGTCGCCCCCGCGGGGGTGGTCGAGACCGGCAACGAGAAGCTCCTGATCCGGGTATCGGGAGAGTTCCGCTCCGAGCAGGACCTGCTGGCGGTCAATTTCGTTGCCAACGGGCGCATCATCCGCCTGAGCGACATCGCCACGGTCCGGCGCGCCTACGGCGATCCGCCTCAACCGATGTTCAGGGCCAACGGACAGCCCGCCATCGGGATTGCCATTTCCATGCGGGACGGCGGCGACGTGCTGGCGCTCGGCCGGAATATCGCAAATGCCATGGCAGCGATCCGAGTGGACCTGCCCATTGGGATCGAGCCTGTGCTCGTGGCCGACCAGCCGGTGACGGTCGAGCACTCGATCAAGGAATTCATGAAGACACTATGGGAGGCCGTCGCCATCGTTCTGGTGATCAGCTTCCTCAGCCTCGGTCTGCGGGCGGGCGCAGTCGTCGCGCTGTCGATCCCGCTGGTTCTCGCCATGGTGTTCATGACGATGGCGTATGCCGGCATCGACCTGCAACGGATCTCGCTCGGCGCGCTCATCATCTCMCTCGGCCTCCTGGTGGACGACGCCATGATCACGGTCGAGACGATGATCACGCGGCTCGAACAGGGCGCCAGCAAGGAGGACGCCGCCACCTTTGCCTACACGTCGGTCGCGTTCCCCATGCTGACCGGCACCCTGGTCACCGTGGCGGGCTTCGTCCCCATTGGCTTCGCCCGCAGCTCCGCTGGGGAATACACCTTCTCGATCTTCGCCGTGGTCGGCATCGCGCTCGTCGCGTCGTGGTTCGTCGCCGTGCTCTTCTCGCCGCTGCTCGGGGTCTGGCTCCTGCCCAGGCAAGCGAAGCACGCCCATGCCGAGCCGGGGCGGCTGATGCGGGCGTTCCGGCGTTTTCTCATCGTCGCCATGCGGGCGCGCTGGGCCACCATCCTGGCGACGCTTGTCCTGTTTGGGCTCGCGCTCTACGGAATGCGCTTCGTCCCGCAGCAGTTCTTCCCAGCCTCGGACCGGCCCGAACTGCTCGTCGATCTCAAGCTTCCTCAGAATGCCTCGATCCAAGCGAGCGAGACCGTGGTCAGCCGGCTCGACGGTATCCTGAAGGGTGACGGCGAGATCGACCACTGGAGCACCTATGTGGGCCGTGGCGCCGTCCGGTTCTATCTACCGCTGAATGTCCAGCTCCCGAATGACTTCTTCTCGCAGGCGGTGATCGTCACGAAGAACCTTGAGGCCCGGGAGCGGGTCAGGGCCCGCTTGGAGAGGGTGCTGGAGACTGAGTTCCCGAGCGTCGTCGCCMGGGTGTATCCGCTTGAGCTTGGGCCGCCTGTGGGTTGGCCGTTGCAGTATCGCGTCACCGGACCCGACGTGAACACCGTCCGTGAGACCGCATTCAAGGTCGCCGACGTGATGGGCTCGGATTCGTATGTCCAGAAGATCAACTTCGAGTGGATCGAGCCGGCACGAACCTTTCAGATCCGTGTCAACCAGGACGAGGCCCGGCTGCTGGGCCTAAACTCCCAGGATGTGGCTCAGGCCCTCAACGGTGTCGTGACCGGCGCGTCGGTAACCCAGGTGCGGGACGGCATCTACCTCATCGACGTCGTCGTCCGCGCCGGCAGCGAGCAACGCACCTCGCTGGCGGCCCTGCGCGATCTTCAGCTTCCGCTGCCGAACGGCCGGACGGTGCCGATCACCCAGCTCGCATCCGTGGATTACGGTCTGGAGTTTCCGCTCGTCTGGCGGCGGGATCGGGTGCCGAGCCTCGTCGTGCAGGCGGATGTCGCTCCCGGCGCCCAGTCGGCATCGATCGTCGAGGAGCTGGCCCCCAGGATGGACAAGCTGATTGCGAGCCTGCCCGGCGGCTACAACGTGGCCGTCGGCGGCACGGCGGAGGAGAGCGCCAAGTCGCAGGCGTCGGTGATCGCGGTCGTTCCCCTCATGTTTGCGCTGATGCTCATTCTGCTCATGGTGCAGCTCCAAAGCTTCCAGCGCCTGTTCCTGGTGCTGAGCGTGGCGCCCCTGGGTCTGATCGGGGTCGTTCTGGCTCTTCTGCTGGTGAACAAGCCGCTCGGGTTCGTCGCCATCCTGGGTGTCCTCGCGCTTGTCGGCATGATCGCGCGCAACTCGGTGATCCTGATCGACCAGATCGAGACGGAAAGAGCCCATGGGCTGCATCCGTGGGATGCCGTCGTAGAGGCAACGGTGCACCGCTTCCGTCCCATCCTGCTAACAGCGGCGGCGGCGATCCTGGGCATGATTCCAATTGCCCCAACGGTGTTTTGGGGCCCGATGGCCTACGCTATCATGGGCGGGCTTGCGGTCGCGACAGGGCTGACGCTGATATTCCTACCGGCGCTGTACGTCGCATGGTTCCGAATAAGCTCGCCGGTCGTGATAGAGGCGTCCGAGCGGCCGCCCGAGGCGGCACCGGCCCTGGAGGGCGCGACCGCCAAATGACGGCAGGTACAACGCAGCACCGGCTTGGCAAAGGAAGGTGGCGGTCCACGCCTGACGCGAACGCACGATCCGGTCTCCTCGCCGAGCAGGTATTGTGTCTGCCTGGGGCGTCTTCACACGGTCAAGGTTCCGGACCGGCCTTATCGCGCTGCCGCCGGCAAGCGGACCTTCTGAATGCCGGCTTTAGATCAACTTCGGCCCCCAGGTGGTACAGGCTTGAAAGTCTCACTTGGGTCGAGAGCGGTGATCAGGTGCTCGCCCGAGACCTGACATTGGCGAGCTTGCCGCAAAGCGGACCTCGCCATGGTCTGAGAAGGGCGGGAAGCCGAAGTTCAATGGTCATGGACCCGAGGCCGGGGCGCGGCCTTGAGCGGGAGTTGGGTCGAGCCCCGAAACGCGGCAGCTTCGCCGGTCACTCAGTTTCKGCGCTCTACGCGTCTTTCCGTACGGTTAGTACGCCGATCAGTGCGTCGAACGTCCCGTCCAGTGCGCCGATCCTGACGCCGGTTCATACCGGTGGTTTCGGCCTRGGACTGTGATGACTTCAGTACCGCTGCAGTCCCTGTCAGGGTCAATACGGCCGCCGACCACAACAACGAAAGGCCGCGTCGACGTGTGATCCCTTCCGAGTTGAAGACTTCGCTCATGTCCGGGCTCCTCGCGTTCAATGAACCGCTTTTCCGGCCCCCGCCGCCCATCCAGACCGACGTGTTCGAAGCCCTCACATGCGTTCGCAAACCACGGTGAGAAACCATCAACGTCACTCATTGGAGCATTGTTTATGGACCTCGAAGGGGTGTCACACAAGCGTATTGGGTCGGAAGCCGAAATCCGGCCAAGAGTGTCCATTCGCGGACATGGCCCAGCTACGCCCTCTGGCAGGCGAGACCCGACCGACAGCCCATCGCCGCTGACGATGCGTGCGTGCGTGCGGAAACTTGCACGGATAGGTCGGATTTTCGCACCCGTTAGGTTGTTGCCGGCTCGATCGTTCCCGGTTCGTCATCGCCCTGGCCGGTCTTGTTGACCTGCATCGACTGCGTGGAGGCGATTCCCTGCTGGAGGGGCGGCGGCTGGCGGAGAATATCTTTGCGGCGCCGCTCATCCATGCATCGAACGGGGACAGCTTCTACTCGACTGCCGTCCGCAACCTGCTACCGGCACTCCAAGCCTCGTTTGACTGCTTGTTTTCCCCGAAAGACCGTTGTGAGATATGCAGGAGCGTTTCAAGCTCGCTATTCGGGGAACGAAACAACAATGAATTATAAGCCCGTTATTTCTGCCGGCCTGTTCGGCGCCGCTCTATTCGTTTGCTTCGCGACTGCTCCCGCGGTCGCCCAATCACCCAAGCCGCCAGCTCAAGTGAAGGTGACGAACGCGCGTACCGCGCCACTGGCTTCCCTGGAAATCACGACCTCGGGCGAGCAGCCGCGCCTGATCGCCAAGCTCACCAAGCCGCTCGGGCYCGGCAAGAGCATTGCCCTCAAACTGAACAAGCCCGCGGGCTGCAGCTACTCCGTCCTTGCCAAGTTCAGCGACGAGGTCGAGAGCGATAGTGACCTCATCGATCTGTGCAGCGAGAAGTCCATCAGACTGACGGATTGAACCCGCAAACATAACGGATTGGGCAAGTCACGCCGACGCAAGTTGATGGGAAAGTTTGTTCCTCAGCCGTGAGCTTGGCCAACCGTCGCATCATTCAAGATGGCGTCGCCGCCCCCTCGTCGGCGTCGCACACCCTTCACGGGCCTGCCCACGTCAGTGCAGAGAAATCTATCGCTTGGTACCCGCCCACGACCGGCCTTCCGGGTCGTGGGCGGGCGCGGTGGTCTTGCCCGTTTGCAGACATTCCGAAGGTCGCAGGAGGGTGGAAATCAGAAGTTCGTCACGCTGAACCCGCTGGCATAAGCGCGCTACCGACAAACATTGGCGGACTGCCCGAAAGCAGACATCGCTAGATTGAAGTTCAGCGGCAGGTCAGGATCACTTCCCTATGGTCACAATGCCTGCCTCCGTCGGCCCAGTAACTGCGCCGATCAAAAATTTCAGCTGGAATCGTGGCGTTCGTGCAACGGAACCTCAAAATATATGGGTCCGCATTGACGACAAACATGCCCTCGTAAACATTTTGTAGATATCGCCGGTGCTTTCTCTGAGCATCGTCACGCGTAGCCTATCCGATTCTGATCAGCCTCTGCCTTTGCTTCTGACTTCGACTGCTCGCAACGCGATCGCCTACCGATCACGTTCGCGGGCTGTACGCAAAAGGGCGCGAAAATGGATTTGGGACATGTGCTGCCGGGCGCTAGCGCAAGACATCGAATCCGCCGGCTTATCGCGGCGACTACGCCACACTCGGGGTTGCTKGCACGCGGCTTGAGATTTGGCTCGTACACGGCGCTGGTGACAATCGCACTTCTCGCAGCCTCTACGGTTTCGACACGCGCCCAGAACCTCAGAGATTGGACCGCCGGAGCGGGATCATCTGATTGGTTTACGGCTGGCAATTGGAATCCCGGTAGTGTTCCGACGAACCAGAACTTCACGGTCATTGACACCACGACGCCGTTTCCGACGGTGATCTCGGGCTTGCCCGCGCAGGCCTCTCAAGTGTCCGTCGGCGTGGATGGGGTTGGGGCGCTCACAATCCAGGAGGGCGGGACATTGACCACCCTCCCGTTTGGGGGCGGGTTCATTGGCGGCAGGCTTGGCTCGAATGGTACGGTGACCGTGACCGGCACCGGCTCCACGTGGTCAAATGCCCTCCTCTTTGTGGGCCGACTAGGTACGGGGGTTCTAAGAATCGAAGATGGCGGCAGGGTGATCAGTTCTTTTGGGGGCTCCGTCGGTGAGTCTGCCGGCTCGACGGGTACGGTCACGGTAACTGGGCCTGCATCCGCCTGGGATGTCAGTGGCGTCCTCAATATCGGCGATTCGGGCACCGGCTCACTCACGATCCAAAGCCGTGGGAGCGTGACCAATACTAGTGGCGTGCTGGGATCGTTTGCCGGCGCGACGGGTATGGTGACGGTGGCCGGCGCGGGCTCCAAGTGGACGAATAGCGGAAACGTTGTGGTCGGCAGTGCGGGCACGGGCGTGCTCATGATCGCGGACGGCGGCACTGTAACCGATCTCCTCGGGTTGGTTGGCGGTTCTTTGGGCTCGCGGGGCACGGTCACGGTGACCGACACTGGCTCCACCTGGAGCAACATCTCGGGGGTGAACATTGGCAACAATGGCACGGGCACGCTCACGATTGCGAACGAAGGCGTCGTTGCCGCGCCTTCTGTTGTGGTCGCTGCGCAGACCGGATCGATTGGCACACTGAACATCGGCGCGGACCCGCTCGTCAGCACGGCGGCGGCTGCACCAGGC
>NZ_JBFTLD010000278.1:0-8607 GCF_056396265.1 Allobosea sp. 05T422_2
TTTCGAAGGCAATGCGGGGCCCAAAGGCGCAGGCCGCAATGCGGGCGATGCCGCCAGCAGCCGCAACCGTGAACAGGGGCGAAAGTGCAGTTGCGCCGGCGGCGAGCGAGCCGACGGATGCGTGAGCGTCGACAGGGGCCAGGAAGGCGGCAAGCGCCAGCAGCCCGACCGCGAGAAGCGGCAGGATTCGGGATTTCATAATGATGCTCCGATGTGGAAGTTGAAGGGGTCAGCCAGTCTTGAGCAGAGCGCGCAGGAATGCGGCCGGCTCGATCGCCTTCGCCTCGGGCTCCCCCCGAAGATGCGGCGTCGCCTTGGCCGCGATCGCCGCGGCCAGGCTTTTTGAGAATCCGCCTGCATCCCGCAGGAAATCCTCGAACTCACGGACGGTCGGCAGTTTGCCGGCCTCGAGCAGAGACTTCACGCTCGTCACCCGCGCCTGAATGTTCATGGGCATGGTGACGAGGGAGACCTCGCGCAAATCGATCTTCTTCAGCCTGGTTACACCGGGCCGCTTATCGTCCTGCTCCGCGTGGCCGGGCAGATAGCGGTAGCCGATCGACATGCCGCCGAGTGCCTTGGCCTTGAGCAGGCCATGGGCTCGCTTTGCCAGCGGATCGTCCTCGATTAGGAGGCGGCCGCGCACATAAAGACCCTTGGAATCCTCGGCGAGGTCAGTCCAGATACCGATCGGCTCGCGCTGATCATGCTGCCAGAGAAGCGGGATGGTTCGGCCATCCTTCTTCGCCTGGACGATGCTCTCGATGAAGGCGCCGGGCTCGACGACATCGCCGCCCTGGTCGACATTGCCGAAGGTCGAGGCATAGCCTTCGAATTCGCCGGCCTCGCCGACGGTATCGGCCTTCAGCGCGAAATCATGTGTCTTCAGCATTGTCATCCTCCAGCGGCGGGCCGCCGTTGTGGCCGATGCCATTCGCCTGCGTGATCGGCACGTTCTGCATCTGCATGCGCGGGATATCGCCACCTGGAACGGGCGGCAGATTTTCCAGCGCACGGACCTCGTTGATCGTCATGACGCCCGCACTAAGCAGGGCGGTGTAGAAGGCGGAGCGTGCCGCACTATCGCCGCGCAGCAGGCCCTCGAGGTTGAACTCGATCGTAATGCCGGCCGCGCGATCCTGTGCCGTGAGCAACTGCTTCATCAGCGCCTGCTCGATCCGCTTGACGCGACGGCGGAGCGAGAATTTCTCGAAGCCCTGCGTCATGTCGGCGATGCTGCTGCCGAGCTTGGTATTGCCGGCAGTGTGCCCGACCATGTGGGGCGGAACGCCGAAGAAGCGGCAGATCTCTTCGACCGAGAAGGCGCGCGATTGAAGCATCTGCGCGTCTTCAGGGTTGAAAGTGATCTGCTCCCACTTCGTGCCGCCTTCCAGTACCAGAGGCCGGCCGGCGTTCATGGCACCCATGAACTTTTCGACCAGCTTCGTCTCGATCGTGTCGCGCTGATCCTTGTTCAGGAACTTGTCGAAGGTCAGCACGCCCGAAGGACGCAGGCCGTTCACGAAGGTGCGCATTGCGGCACGATTGATCGCGCTCGCGAGCCCGAGCGCGTGCCGGGCATGGGTCAAGGTCGAGAGGCCTCCGAGGGGTGAGCCTCCGAAGCCGCGGATATGCAGGACGCGCTCGGATGTTTCGACCCGGCTCTGACCGTTCTGCGTCCAACGATACTCGATCTCGCCATCCGATCGCCGGCGCACGGACATAGCGTCGGGATGGATTGGCGTAAGGCCGACCAGGCGCGTTCCGACGAAGTMCTTCTCGGCATAGGCGTTGCCCCGCAACTCGATCGCGAGGCATTCCATCTCCAGGAAGTCGAGCGCCGTCTGATCGGCGTTCGGGCTGTCATGCAGGATGCGGTAGAGCGGATGATCCTTTGCAACACTGCGAGAACCGTTTTTCTCCGTGCGGTAGACGACGATCGGCAACGAGGCCTGCGTCCCCACAAGCAGATTGAGGCAAGCCCAGGCGGCGGAAAGCGCCAGCACCGTGCTCTCCCCGACAAGGCCACCCAGGTCATCGTCGCGGTCACGCCAACCATCTGGGTCGCTGATCGAGAGGGGCCGCGACAGGGCCGCTGCCATCTTGCGGAAGAGCTGGATCACGATGCGGCTCGCAGGCTGGCGACATAGTCGTCAAGGCCGCCGTCATTGGCGGCCTCCGGGTTGCGGCTCATCAGGTCAAAGGCATTGAAGAGCGCGATCAGCGGATCAATCTTCGCCGTGCCCGACGCTTGCTTGGTCACCAGAACCGCCGAGCCGCGCAGCTCGGAGCGGGCATTCCCGACCGCCCAGGCCATCATMGCTCGCGACCCGTGTTTCAAGGTTCCATCCTTCAATTTGCGGGCCGCGCCCTTGATGACACCAGACAGGCGATAGCCCTGCGGCACGGCAGCGATGCACTCGCCCGGGATCTCACGCGCGGCGAGCTCGTCGAGGATTGCGGCGATGCCGACCGCGTCGACACCGATGCCGGCCTTCTCCGGGAGGAGGCCGGCCTTAAAGATGCGCTCGACGATCTCGGCGACCTCGGCCACGTCGGCATTCGCCCCGTCGGCCGTTTCCTCGATATTGACGAAGACGACGTCGCCCTCGGCCTCGAAATCCTGCAGGCGAGGCGCGATTTCCTTGCGCAGCTGCAAGACGCCGCGATCGGCCCAGGCTCTGCCCCAATGGAGCCAGCGCTTGGTTTCGCGCTCGCGACCGAGCACCGCCAGGCCGAGCAGATCGTCGAGGCCACCGCCGTCGATGCCGATCGTGACGACTTCGCAGCGGGTCAGGATCTCATCGAGTGTCAGCGACCGATTGCCGGCCTTCAGCCAGTGGTCAGCGCCCTCCCAGCGGTTGCTATGAAGCGCCAGGCCAATCTGGATATTGAGATGCTGCGACGCCCAGCGCCGTTCTTCCTCCTCGCCCTTCTCGCGGGCCGTCGCAAAGTCCTGCTCGAGCACCGGCAACGAGACCGAACGTCCGAGGTTGGGCAGCACTTGCGCCCAGTTCTCGACCTCCCGCCAAGGCTTGCCTGGCGCGGTCTGCATCGCCTCCGGGAACTCATAGAGCACCGGCAGGATCGAGCCGTCGACGATGCGCCCGTCGCGAACGCCGCGCGCATAGTCGAGCTCTGTCTTGAAGGCTCCCGCCGGCCGCTCGTCCGACTGCGTCGTGATGATGACGCCGAAGGATTCCGGTACCGCGACACGGGCGCCGCGGATCTGGCCGATGACGCGCTGGGCATAAGAAACCTTGCCGAGCAGGTGCAGCTCGTCGAGCAGCCAGCCCGCATACTTGCCGCCCGTCGCAACCTTCGGGTCAAAGGTCATCACCTTGAGGGTGGCCTTTGTCACCCGGTTGACGACCGTCTTCACATGATCACGGACATGCAGCAGGTCCGCGAGATCCTTGTCGGCGTCGATCATGCCGGAGATAGCCGCGAAGGCCAGATCGGCAACCTCCTGCGTCGGCCCGAACAACGCGAACGGCGCCTGCGGGCGCTCGTTCATCAACAGCGCCGTCAGCATGAGAGCGGCACCGTTCGTGGTCTTAGAGTTCTTCTTCGGCACCAGTACGAAGACGCCAGGCACCATCCTGATGCCGGTTTCGGAATCGAGCGAGCCGAAGAGGGCGCGCACGATATCGCGGAACCAGTCGCCGGCCGCGTCGCCCAGAGTCGGCTGCCCGGGTACGTCCGGCAACCGCAGGCGGTCGAAGATCGAGACGGCTCGGCCGGCTTCCGCCAGATCGAGCGGCAGTTCGGGCACCAGGGATCGGCCTGCGAGGAGACGCTCCTCCCAGTCCGGCACCGCAAAGGACATCGTCATCAGCCGGCCCGGCCTTTCGGCGTGCGCAGCAGATCACCCCACGGGCCTTTCGTGACGACGCTATGGGCGGCGATCTCGGCCTGTACCTTCTTGCCTTGCGACTCGGCGGCAACCGTCGGCGCCGGAGCGTCGTTCGACGGGTCGGACTTGCCCTTTCGGAACTTGCCCTGCAGCGCCTCGAGGTTGGCGCGATCCATGATCGCGAGCGATTCCCTCAGCGCAGCGACGTTGCCCTTCATCGCGGCACGGTTCAGCGCCATCAACATCTCGCCGCGCTTGCGCAGCGCACCGGTTTCCAGCTCAGCCGCGTAGTGCTTGCGAAGCGTCGGTTCGCTCAGAGCCATCGCGCTCGCGATCTGGTCGACCGTCATGCCTGAGGCGATCAGCACGKCGACCTTCTCKCGGTCGCGCTCGCTCGCCTGGTAACGCCTGCGGCCGCCAGCGCCGGAGCGCTTTGGCCGAGGCGGAGCCGGGACAGGGGCCGGGCTCAGCTCGCCGGCAGCGACGAAGAGGTTGTCGCCGCCGAGGCGTTCCTTCAATTCGGCGGCGAACGCCTTGCGAAGGGTCGGCACGCTGATGCCGATTTCCTCGGCGATCACCGGATGGCCGAGGCGCTCCGAAGCCATCCGCTGAACGGTCGCACGCTGATCGTCATTCGGCACAAAGGCAGCCCGGCCCGGCTTCGTTTCTTTCTTTCCGCCGCTGGAATTGGCGTCGTTCAAGAAAAAAAACTCCGAATGAGGAGGACGCCGGTGCGGGGGATTGGGGCTTTGGGAACTTTTGACCGCCCCCCCTCGGCACCTGAAAACGATCTTGTGGGGTTGTCAGCGCCTTGTGGGCTAAACGACCGACTGCTGCCGCCTCGTCCGCTCGCGCGCCGTCTTGCCGTTGTGGCAGGCCGTGCACATCAGCATGACGTTGAGCGGATCGAAGTCCGCGCCACCATCTTTGCGCTCGACAATGTGGTCTCCGATCAGGCCGCGAGGCGTGGCGCTGCAATCCGTCCGGCATTCCGGAACCTCGCAGATGTATCCACGCTGGCGCTTGATCACCCGCACGAACTCGCGCCACGCGGGCGAGAGGTAGAACGGGTCAGCCGTCTTAGCCGGCGGAGAGACGCGCGATGGCAGAGTGCTGACGCGTGACGGAAGTGACTGCAATCGTCCCATAACCAAAGGCCCGAAACACGAAGCCCGCCGACCTCGAAAGGCAGCGGGCTGACATAGCTTCGCACTTGGTAGCTGGTGAGGCTGACGCGGGTTCCGTGAGATTCAACTTCGCTGTTCGGCGACGATCACACTACCGGAATAACCGTGCGCCCAACTGGCACGATTCGCGCCTGACGAGTCAAGCGCCCGCAATGCAAGTAGTAAGCGAGCGCTGTTTACAACTAGGCCGCATCGAGGTGGCCGATATCGATACGCATGCGCGTTGCCCGCCCGAATATCTCGATCAGCACCTCTGCCTCGGCGAGACCGATGGCCTCGACGACCACAGCCTGGAACGAGATGAATGGCCCTTCGATCACCGTGACGCGCTGGCCAGGTGCTACCCGTGCAGGAGGCGGGGGCGGAGGCTCGACCGAGTTCTGATAGTCGGCAACCGCCCTGATCGCAGCACCGGGCACTCGCAGCCATCCTGCAGAGGTGCCGACCACATCCTGCACGCCGTCGATATCGCGGATGTCGTCGATCGGCCGCCCATTGACGGTGACGACAGTGCGATCTGCCTGCACCTGGTCGAAGCGCTGTTCGCGGAACGGGACGCCGGCGGCGAAGAGATAGCGCGGGAAGGTCGCGACATCATGGGTGATCTCACGCCGCCCGAAGCGGATGACCTTGTGGCGGCTCGGCCAGAACACCTTGCAGCCTGCCTCGGCGAGCCCCTTTGCCGCACGAGCTTCGCCTCGCGGCGACGTATAAATCAGATGCCAACGAAGGGTCAGGTCGAGATCGACAGGCGCAGGGTTCCGAGTCTCGACGACCGACTTGAGCTCGACAAAGGGGCGCTCGCGCTTCTTCCGATAGTTGCTCATGGCAGCCTCAAAACTTCACTTCAGGTTCGGCCACCACGCCCGGAGGCGTCGGCGCCGGCAGGAACACGCGGAATTGACCGGTGAACATCGGGATGCGGGCGCCGMGCTGTGCCAGCCATGGCCGCCAAGCGTCGATCTCCGGCCCATCACAGAGGAATGCCCGCAACTCGCCGACCCGCTTCGCAGCCGCTGCGAGATCCGCCGCCGTCGCGGTCAGCGACTTCTGCGCCTCGGCCTGCTGCACGGCGAAGCTGACCCGGTTGCGCTGGCCCTCCGCGATCCGGAGATGCAGCAGCAGCCACCACTCGCGGGACCATGCCGGCACCGCGGCCGTCGCGCCGGCAGCCTGCGTCGCCTTCCGCTCGGAGGCCTTCGTCTCCAGGCCAACCCAGCACCGCCCGGCGAGATAGGCCTGGGCGCTCAGCCGTGATTTCAGCCCGCCTGCCTTTCGCTCGGCAGCGAAGGCAGAGATGCCATCGATGGCCAGCCGCCGCTGCTCGAATGGCACGGCCTCCCAGGCAGAGCGCAGCTGCACCCGGTTGTCGCCCTTGGCGAAGGGATAGGCCTCGAGGAACTGCTCGAAGGTCGGAGCCTCGGCCTTCCCCTCGCTGTCAGCGGCACTGCCGTCGTTCGTTGGCGAAGCTTCGCGCCCCTGCGCACCCTCTCTCTCAGAGGTAAGGGTTCTACTAAGGGTTTGGGTCTCATCAGATGGTACCCTTAGGCCGCCATTTGGAAGGGTTGCACGGTGAAAGCCTTCCACCGTGACACCCTTATTTTCGCATGGCTCCGCAGCATCAGCCCCGCGCGCTGCGTGCCGCGCATGCCCCGCTTCGTCCTCGTCGTCAGCGCCGGGCAGCGGATCGTGCGCCGCGGCGGCTTCCAGGGCGAGCCACACGTCGTCCCGGCGCAGGCGCACCAGCAGCTCCACGTCCATTTCGTAATGCGCCGTGGAGCCCGGCCCGGAGCCACCGTCGCGCACGCGGCGCAGCAGGCCGACCTGGCAGAATTCCTTCAGGGTGCGGCGCGCGGTCGAGATCGAACACTCGGCATCGTCTGCGATGCTTTGCAGGCCGGGATAGATCCGCGTCCCATCCTCGCGGGCGTGGTCAACGAGCTTGATCAGCACGAGCTTGCGGGTGCGCGAATGCAGCTTGGCCTTGAGGGCGTGGCCGAGAAGGGCGACGCTCATCGCACATGCCTCCCACCAACACGCGGACGCGGCACCACGACGCCGGTCTGCACGTTGATCGTCAGGCCATGCAGCGGGCAGGTCACGACGCCGTTGCAGTCGGGCGCCAGGCTGGAAAGCACGGCCCCCTTATGCGGGCAGACAAGGTGTCCCTCGGCATTGCGGCCGCAACGGCGACCGACATACGCCTCGTGGAACCGGTCGAAATTCCCATGCACGCCTGCGTCGGGCAGGCCGGGGAAGCCGACATCGGCCACGATGCAGCGCCGCCTGCGGTGCACGGGCGCCGGCATGGGCCCGCCATAGTCGGCGCCCGGCGCATAGGGGTTCGGCTTGGCAGGGAACTCCGACAGGGGCCGCGCAGCGATCATCGTGTCGGCGCTGCGTTGGATGCGGAAACCCAGCCGGACGCCGGTCGTGCTCGGTACGCTGGAGCCCCCGCGCAGCATCCGCTCCGGAAGGAAGCGACGGTCCAGGTGGTAGTGGGCCGCCGCGAAGTCGAGATGCTCGATATCGTCATGCCTGGGGCCGACGACAGGCCACCAGCGCAGGCGGAAGTCGTACCAGTACAGGACGCAGGGCACGAGGTAGAAGCGCCCGACAACGGGCGGCTCGCGCAGATCTTCGATGCGCTGCAGCCTCATTCCGCCGCCTCCAATCTCGCAAAGAGTGGCGCACCAGCGCCTGCTGCCTGGCGGTCGAGCGCGGCAGCCGCTGCAGGGTTGATCCAGAGCACTTCGGTCCGCTCGCGAGCCCCATCAGCCAGCGCCTCTCGCTCGACCCGCCGCCAGCCCGGCAGGGCGTCGTCATAGAGCGGCGCAGGATAGCCGGAGAGCACGACCATGCCTGCGAGATCGCGCAGCGCCTCGAGCAATGCCTCATGGTCGGCGTTGCTCAGTTCGTGGCGATACTTGTGCTTGGCGCAGTACGGATTCCCACCCGATCGCGTCTCATGGACATAGGGCGGATCGACATAGTGAAGCGCCTCCCTTCGATCATGAGCGCGCATCACGGCAACGGCGTCCCGCTGTTCGATTACTACGCCGGCGAGGCGCTCGATGATCGGCGGCAGCAGGTCGGGATAGTTCGCCCAATCGTGCGCCGGCGTGGTGCCGCTCTTGTTGCTGTCGGCACGAAAGCCGGTCGAGCGGCCGAGCGCGCCAGTGTTCCCGAACCCCATGAGCGAGCGCACGATCATCCGCCGCGCGCATTCGACCGGATCGTCGGACGGCTCATAGGCGTCGACGAATTCGGTTCGGGCGAACGGCGTCAGCCGGAGCTGCTCCACCAATTCGGCAGCGCGCGGCCCGCGCAGCACGCGGAACAGGTTCACAAGCTCGGAATCGAGATCGTTATAGACCTCGGCATAGGCGCGCGGCTTGCGCAGCAGCACCGAGTCCGCGCCGCCGAATGGCTCGACATAGATCCGGTGCGGCGGCAGATGCGCGATGATCCAAGGCGCCAGCAGCCACTTGCCGCCATGCCAGCGCAGAACGGGACGAGATGGATCGCTCATTCCGCCGCCTCCAGCGCCGCAGCGTTCTCACC
>NZ_JBFTLD010000279.1:0-8570 GCF_056396265.1 Allobosea sp. 05T422_2
GTATTCTGACAGTCGCCATCTTCGTCGCTGTGTTCGCCTGGAACGATTATATGTTTGGGCTCGTGCTAACGACGACGCGCACCGCAACCGCCCCAGTCGTCCTGGCCGACATGCTGTCGGGCATCGGCGAAGGCACTGCCAACTGGGGTGAGGTCTTCGCTGCGGCAACGCTGCAGATGGTCCCGGTGCTAATTTTTGTCTGGATCGTCCAGAAGCAGATGTTCTTTGGGGCCATGCTCGGTGCCACGAAAGGCTGATCGATGGTGAGAAATCTACCCGCCGTCGTCTTCGAGGCATCCTCCCGCCAGCGGGCCTACGACAGCTTCGTAAAGAACCTGCTCGCCCACCGGATCAGGCCCGGCCAATTTCTCTCGCAGCGCGAATTGGTCGACATGACCGGCTTGCCGATCGGCACGATCCGCGAACTGGTGTCTCGCCTCGAAGGCGAAAGGCTGGTCAACGTAGTACCGAGCCGCGGGATGCAGATCGCCTATGTCGACATCGACTTGGTCAAGGACGCTTTCCAATACCGGCTGATGATCGAAAAGGAAGCCACGGCGAGCTTCATCGAGACGGCGACCGACCAGGCCATCCTGGCGATGCGCCGCGAACATGAGGAGATTCTGGAGCAGGATTGCCTGCGGGCAAACGGCCGAAAACCGGAATCCGACATGCTGGCCCGCGCCCGGGACGTTGACAGCGCCTTTCACGCAGTGATCGTCGATTCGCTCGGAAATCGGATCATCTCGGAAGCCTATCGCCTTAACTCGCTCAAGCTGAGTCTGATCCGGCAGGAACGCGGATTAATGACGGATTCTCTGGTTTCGATTGCGATGGGCGATCATCTGCGGATTATCGCCGCGCTAGAACGTCGCGACGGACCGGCCGCAGTGGCCGCAATGAGCGACCACGTGCTGCGCGGCTGCTCGCGCGCGCTTAGCCTGTAGGAATGTACGGACGGGGGAGCAGATCGTCAAGCTGTTGCTGCTCGGGAAAAGTAACAGCGAGCTCGCTCACGAGCTTTCGTACAGCGACAAGACGGGCAAGGGCTCAATGACCACCCTAATGGCCAGGCCGAACGCTCGCAATCGCCTGCAGGTAGTCCTTGCGGCGCAAATGTTGAAGGCCGCATCCGACCCCTGCCTCACCGCCGCGGTGCAAAGGCTGAATAGCGCATCCTCCGGCGACCGCTGCGGATAGACCTCCAGCGCTCCAGGTCCTGATCGTCCGCAGAGACCATCAGATCAACGACCGCCCACATTAAGATTTGCAACTTGGGGTGCCGTATCCGTCCGCTTTCTCATCGCTTCGCCCTGGCAGGCAATTGGACGAGGCGACCTCAAACAAACGCTCAAATCGGTGCTAATCGCCCCAATGGACTGGGCTCAATACACCTCAAGCTTCGTCCGTTTGGTCGCTCACCTTGTACGTCGAGCGAACAAGCAATGAGGAGATAATAATTGCGAGCAACGGACTCCCGATGAAGAGTATGTCATCGATCTGGGGAGCGAGAGCTAACAAATATATAAGCCGCCAGATCGATAATGTCAGGAGAACGCTGCATAACAAGCCAAGAACAATCTTTTTTGCCATCTTATCMTTAGACCTTACCGGAAGGCTCCCGACAGGTTCGGTTATAGGAGGTTGGCCTGCTTCGCTTGTTAAAGTCCGCCAGAGACTTGTTCGTCGCTGAACGACAAGAGGAATTCGGAGCAACTCCGACCGCAGCAGCATCAAACGCGCTCTCAAGGCGCACAGCGCCTTTCTCCATCATGCGTATTTTGTCACCGCGGGGCATTCAATCTGTCACTGGCGCGGATCGGCGCCTGTTCAACAGGCGACACGTGGGGGAAGACGAACGAATGCCCAATCGCCCGAAGAGCGAGGTGAATGAAGAACGAGGCATAGTGTTGCCGCGATTGTAGGAAAAGTTCCGCAAACTGACATGCGTCGCCCGGCCCTGCCGGGCGTCGCTCCGTTTCCGGCAGCCCGGTTCTGTCGACGCGAGCATTCAGTCCGACCTGTGCAAGAGCGCGAATTCAGCTGAGAACCTGCGCGCATCCGACTGGTTCTTCGCCGGACGGATAATTTGTTTGAGCGGCTTCCCCCTCCCCGCGCGCCGTTCATAGGATTCGCGAGCGGCCGAGGAGCTGCGACGACCTATCTCCCCTTGATGGTCGCTCGAGGCGATGGACGCGCGGATCTCCCGGACGTCGAGCTTCCGGAGTTGGCCCCTAGCCGACGTGGCGGACGTCGGCTTTCGGGAATTCTGATCGGGGCGCCGGCCCCAGGGCACCATTGGCCCGTTCCTAATCTTGGAGGGAGTCTCGTTCAGGTAGTCCCGTTTGGCGGGAGGCGGCGGGTGGTCTGTTGCGCACCGTTGGTGCGCATCCCGCCTTGCTGGCCGGGCCCCGGACAATTTCGGCACCAGGGCCGACACGCAACAACCGACGCGCGCACACAACTGCAACTCCACTGGCGAAGAGCAGCCCCGCCGGCTGGGGGGGCGGATTGTAAGCGGGGCTGCTCCCAGGCCGTGTCGACGCTGGTTGAGAGCACCAACACGCGATTGCGAACCCATGGCAAAACCAACGGTTCCGCGGCTCGCTGAGATTTCACTCAGTCAGGAGTCTCTTTGCTCTTCAGGTGTGGTTTTATTGAACCGACGGTCAGCCATTAACGCCAAATCGACGGTAGGACCCTCCGCCCAAAATTCGGTGATAATGGCGGCGAGACGCTCCCGCTGTGCCGGGGCGCTCACTGTGTCGATGTGGGGCGTGATTTCGCTCTTCCGCGGGAAAGCCGACCCCGACGCAGTCATCGCGGCAGCAACCAAAGCGCAACCGGCGTGGAAGTCAATCCACTAAGTGCGGGTGAAATCATCCGACTTAGGTCTTCGAAGGGGATATTAATCAGCCGCCTAAAGTAAGTCCTGTAGCATTGACAACGAAACTGTGCGTGAATTATCGTAAGAATCAGACAGTTTGGTTTATGTAACTGATTACAACATATCTCAGTTCTATTAATGACTGCAAGTAATCTACTTGAAAAAAGATGGATTCGTCATGCATCGCTTAAATTCTGGATTTATTATTTTTTGTTTGCTTGCAGCTACGTCAACATTGGCGTATTCGCAAGCATTGACCGTCAGTTCTTCGCCGGAATATCATGAAGGTATTGCAGTCAACGGCTCGCCGACGCCGCAACCCTACCCCTCCTGCGAACGCAAGCTGGTGAGGAGCCAATGGCTTTGGGAATGCGACCCTGCCCGGCGGAACGGGCGCGGTGGACCAGCAACACCGGCAGCGATTGGTCATTGGACGAGCGGCTCTGTCGAGAGCTCTGGGGTCGGTCGGAGCGATGCCGGCGTGGTACGATACTACAGGGCCATTAGCGCGAATGGCCGCCCGACGCGTGCGCCCAGCCGCCATTGCATCATTCAGCAGTATGACGGCGACCGTCTGTGGGTCTGCCCACCACGCGCTACCGCGTCTATCGGCGCCCGCGCATCGTCCGTTCAGGGCCTCGCGGGCGGCAACGTCCTGTACTATGCGGCCGTTTCTCCTGATGGTCGGCCGACCCGCGCGCCCAATGCAGCGTGTTACCTGACGCAGCGGGGTGGCAGTCAAGTCTGGACCTGCCCGCCGACCACGACAGGCGCCATTTCTTCAGGGACCTCAGACCGCTCCGGCGGCGGCGAGGGAAATTCGAGCTCCAACGCCGCCGGCGCAAGTGCCACTGCGAATAACGGCGGCGGAGGGGCCGCGTCCTCGTCCGCCGCCGGCGGTAATGGCAACTCTGTTGGCGGCGGCTCCGTAGGAGGCTCAGGCGGAGGTTCGGGCGGTGGTTCCGGTGGYGGCTCCGTCGGAGGCACGGGCGGAGGCTCGGGCGGTGGTTCCGGTGGCGGCTCCGTCGGAGGCACGGGCGGAGGCTCGGGCGGTGGTTCCGGTGGCGGCTCCGTCGGAGGCACGGGCGGAGGCTCGGGCGGCAACGGCGGCGGCCATGGCGGCGGCAACGGCGGTGGCCATGCTGGCAACGGCGGTGGCCATGGCGGTAACGGCGGTGGCCATGGTGGTGGCAACGGCGGTGGCCATGGCGGCAACGGCGGCGGCAACACCGGGGGCACCGGCAGCGGCCGGTAACCGCAGGTGTCTTCTGTAGGTCCGAAGCTCGACGCGCCCCGGGTCACTCCGGGGCGTTTGCTGTCTCGGCCCCTCACGCTATCGCGGCATAATCGACCTCGATCGAGGCCCATCGCCCGCAAGCGGACAGTCCCGCCGGATCTGCTTAAAGCCGGTGTCGACCCATTGCGCGTCTCTTCGACCGCGTGCAATTGCATCATCATGACGCTGGAGCGCGCAAGGCAATGGGCGCGACATCTCACGCGCGACGTCGTCGCGCTATGGATAGCTGCTCGCGATCCGCGAACGCCGTGGCATGCAAAAGCCCTGGCCGCCGGTGTTGCGGCCTACGCCTTGAGCCCAATCGATCTTATTCCTGATTTTATTCCGATACTTGGCTATCTCGACGACTTGCTGATCGTCCCCGCGGGTATCGCACTAGCGGTTCGTCTCATCCCATCGGAACTCATGGCTGAATTCAGGAGGGAGGCCGAGCAATCTTGGCGGTCATTGCGAGCCGTTTCTTCAAACCCGAGTTGCTACGACCAGTTCCGGAGCATCAGGCCGCGGGTGCTGGCGTTCGCTCTCCGCCCTTCTCAGACCATGGCGAGGTCCGCTCTGCGGCAAGTTCGCCAATGTCAAGTTTCGAGCGAGCGCCTGATCACCGCTCGCGACCCATCTCAAGATCGGCGTCTGACGACCGGAGTTGRCCCCATTGCCGACATCTGAGGGTCCGSTTGCAGGCACATGACTGAAGGCAATGTAAGGACGCCGGGTTTGSCAGATTCGCAAAGGCCCGCCCCGGCTCGGAACCAATCGTAAGACCCGTRTGAAGTGTCGGCAGGSGCCGCGCCTACCASGTGACGCGCAGGCCGAGATTGCCCTTGATGCCGCGGCGATCGTCGCCGCCGAGATTGCTGGTGTAGCTCGCCGCCGCGTAGACRCCGACGTTCGGCRTCACYTGGGCCGCAACGCCGCCGCCGAGTTCCAGCGAGGTGGAKCCGAAGCCGGTTGTAATCGGCGTGACGTTGAAGGTCGTCGTGTCGCTGSCGGAAAACGTGCGCCAGACATTGGCGAGGAGATAGGGTTTCAGCGTCATCCCGCCCATCACCCAATCGCCGGTRAGCCGAGCGCCGATCCGGCCGGTSAGWGCATCGTYGGGCGAAAAGCGRACCGCRGAGAAGCGATCGCGCTCCGTTCCGAACGAGACCGATTGCCAGATCAGCTGCGCCTGCGGCTCAAGCGACAGCCCGGCACCGATCTGGATCGGATAGCCGGCCTCGAGCGAGCCGGTGAGACCGGTTCCGTCGGCGCTCAGCCCGATGCCGCGGGTCGAGCGCGGATCGCCATCGAACCAGGAGCCCAGCAGCACCGCGTCGACATACCAGCGTGACGGACCGACATGGGTCCAGTAGGCGCCGAGGCTGGTTGCATCCATCTTCAGCTTGCCGACCAGCGCCCGCTGCTGGGCGAGAGCGAAACCGCGGGCATCGACATCGGCGCTGGCGAAGCCGAGGAACAGGCCAAGCCGGTCGCGATGGCCGTTATTGTCCCAGCCGAAAAGGTCCTGACCGGCCTGGAAGCCGCCGATATTGCCCTTCATCTCGGGCGAGAGCGGGCCTGAGCGACTCTCCTCGGCATGGCGGCCGAAGAGCCGGCCCCAGGCGCCTGGCAGCGCGCCCGAGCCGAGSAGCAGGGCCTGATCGCCCTGGCGCTCGTGAAAGGTCCCAAGCGTCGCCAATCCGAGCTGGCGCGCCACGCCGGGCAACAGCGTGTAGATGGCCGCCTCGGGGCGGAAGAGAGGGATCGGAGTGTCAGGAGCCGTCACTCCGGGCGGTATCACGCCGGGCGGCGTAGGTCCGACAGGGGGCGTCACGCCGGGGGGCGTCGGGATGAGCTGGTTCCGCAGGAACCAGTCATTCTCGGTGCCGGCCGTCACACCGCCCTGAAAYAGGAGATATTCGTAGGCSCCCGCCGCGACGACGCCACCGAGCGCGAAGGCACCGGCGGTGCTTCCTCCATTCACCGCGCGCACCACCTGGATGCCGTTGCCTGTCGTCAATTCACCGGTCCCGCCGGCGTTGGCGATGCTCAGAAGCGAATTGCCGGTCGCCGAGCCGACATCGAGGCGATCGGAAGGCGAGCCGTCAGTTCCGAGGAAAGTGTTCAGCCCGATCGTGCCGCCAGTCCCTGTATAGCTTGGCGTCGTCAAGACTGTGCCCGGCGGGGTGCCAGTGCCCATGTTCACAAGGCCGGCRTTGGYGACGCTSGGKAYRGTRTGRCTGAAGCCATTGAGATCGAGCGTTCCGSCRCTYGCGACCGTCACKGCCGARTTCKGGCTGAACGTGTTCGGCCCGCCTGCGCGCAACGTCCCCGCGTTGACGTTCGTCGGTCCACTGTAGGTGTTGGCACCGGTGAGCGTAGTCGCGCCCGCGTGCACATTGACCGTACCGTTGCCGCTGATCGCCGACRCAAACACGTAGCTTTGGGATGTGTGATTGAAGTTGAGCGTACCGGTGCCAGCGCCAAAGGAGAGGCTCGGCGCAGACAGGGTACCTGGTGCAGCCGCCGCACTGCCAGCGGCCGCGCCGATGTTGAGGGTCCCGACCGCACTGGCATTCGCCGCGCTCACAACAGACGACGCGACAACGACGCCTGCGTCCGCAATTGTGAGCGTGCCCGTGCCAAAGTTGCCGATATTCAACGCCGAACTGTTGCTCCAGGTAGAGGTCGGGCCGGTCACGATCACCGTACCCTGAGAGCCTGGACCATTGCCGATGTTGGCGGGGACGGCGGTGTCGTTGATGACCATCCCGCCGTTCGAGATCGTGAGAGCGCCCGTTCCAAAACTGCCGATATTGAGCCCGCCACCTGGGGTGTTGGTCCAACGGGAGCCTGTGCCGGTCACCGTCACCGTGCCAGTCCCAATCAATCCGACCGAGCCGCCGCCTCCACTGTTCACCACACCGCCGTCTTGAATGGTAAGCGTGCCCGTGCCCAGGCCGCCGACCACAAGGGTTCCTCCGTTCGTCCAGGTMGAGCCCGGACCAGTTACCGTGGCCGTACCTTGCGAACCTGGCGAATTGCCAATCGCCCCCAAGACATTGGTCAACGTCCCGCCATTTTGGATGATCAGCGTGCCCGCACTGCCGGCCGATGATCCCAGTACTACGCTGGCTCCGGCATTCAGTGTCCTGCGTACGTCCACCGTCCCGCTGCCGCCGGCGGTTGAACCGAGGGTGAGGCTTCTCGCGACCGCATCGTCCGTGACGACCTGGGCGGTGCCGCCGTTGTTGATGACCGCATCGTTCGCCGCGGTGGGAGGGAGGTTCGGGAACCAGTTGAAGCCATCGGCCCAGTCACCAGTACCGCGAATCCAAGTTGTTGTTTGGGCTTGTGCGGACACCGAGACCGCTGCGACAAGCACGATAGTCGCCAGCGCCGTGGACGAGCCAAACCTGCAAACGCGTGCCAGCAACCCCAACCGTCGCATCGACGCCGCGACAAGCCGGCGCTTTTGATGTTTCGCGCTCGCACCCGGCACCACCTGTCCCAAATCCATTTCGCGCCCTTTTGCGTGCAGCCCGCGAACGTGATCGGTAGGTGATCGCGTTGCCAGCAGTCGAAGTCAGAAGCAAAGGCAGAGGCTGATCAGAATCGGATAGGCTACGCGTGACGATGCTCAGAGAAAGCACCGGCGATATCTACAAAATGTTTACGAGGGCATGTTTGTCGTCAATGCGGACCCATATATTTTTAGGATCCGTTGCGCKAACGCCACGATTCCAGCTGAAATTTTTGATCGGCACAGTTACTGGGCTCACGGAGGCAGGCATTGTGACCATAGGGAAGTCATCCTAATCTGCCGCTGAACTTCAATCTAGCGACGTCTGCTTTCGGTCAGCCCGCCAATGTTTGGCGGTAGCGCGCTTATGCCAGCGGGTTCAGCGTGACGAACTTCTGATTTCCACCCAAGTGAGACGTTCGCGGGGAGAGCGTCAGACGGGGGAAGATGGCCCATCCCGGACATCGAGAAGGTCTGCTTTCAGGTGATACAGTTTGCCACCGCGGTGTCAGCATCCGTTCGCATAGTCCACGACGCAGATAGCGACCGAGTTCAGTGAGACATCGAGACCGACATAGATCATGGCGTTTCTCCCCGCATGGATTGGTCCATGATCGTCGGAACGCGGAGGCCGGTCCGCGAGCAGGTCAGGCAATCAGGGCCGAATACCCCATCTCTTCCGAGAAGCGGTTGCGCTTCATGTTCTGGTCCTCTCAATGGGCCAGAACGAACTTCGGCGTTGTCACGTTAACCGCGGACCATTGAAGCGAACTCAACCGGGTGACGGGCTCACGCTGCGAGGCCAGCGACGGCTTTCCATTGTGCCATGGCGCACAGACGATGCAGATGGATGGCGAGGGCGGAGCGACGGGACCGGGGCGGGA
>NZ_JBFTLD010000280.1:0-8508 GCF_056396265.1 Allobosea sp. 05T422_2
CGATATGGGCCCGGGCATGATCGACAAGGTGCATGTAATGCACGCCGGAAGGGCACGTCGTCATGCAGGAGAGGCAGGAGAGGCAGCGGTCGACATGCTTCACCACCTGCTCGGTCGCCGGCTTGCCGTTCTCCAGCATGTCCTTGATCAGGTAGATTCGCCCGCGCGGGGAATCGAGTTCGTCGCCCAGCAGCAGATAGGTCGGGCAGGTTGCCGTGCAGAACCCGCAATGCACGCAGGTGCGCAGGATCTTCTCCGACGCCGGCAGGCGCGGATCGGAGGCCAGATGTTCCGGCGTGAAGTTGGTCTGCATCGCTCAGGCCCCTCCCTGCCAGATTTTGATCCAGTCGGCGGGGTAGATCAGCATGATGATATTCAGGGTCAGGTTGTCACGGATGAGGTAGCCGACCACCAGCTCCATGCCGAGCGCAAGCGAAATGGTGAGCCAGACGGGCAGGACACGGGCGAGAAGGAAGCCGACGATCATCGCCGCGATATCGGAGACCGAATTGATGATGCTGTCGCCGGTATAGCCGAGCGAGATCRTCATTTCCCGGTAGCGATCGATGATCGCCGGGCTGTTCTCGGCAATTTCCCAGGCGTTCTCGATCAGGATCGCCAGAAGAAGCGCCTGCCCGAACGAGATCGGCAGGCCGGTCAGCCGGCGCACCGACCAGAACAGGCCATAGAAGAGGAAGCCATGGATGATGTGGGAGAAGGTGTACCAGTCGGCAATATGCTGGGAGTTCTCCGACGAATTGACGTCGCCGTGCCACGGCTTGACAAAGCCGCATTTGCAGATCGGCTCGCGGCCCATGACAAACAGGATCAAGGYGGCTGCGGCAATCATCAGAGCCGCGACGAGGGCAATCGTGCCCGGCTTGAACCGCCCCGGCGCCCAGGCTTGGCGGCGCCCCCCTTCAGTGCGGATCTCACGCGCGGCGGCTATCTGGTCGAACACCATCAAATCCCCGCATACATTCGGCCAGGCTCGAAGATTCCGGCCGGGTCGAAGCTGTTCTTGATTCCGGCCGTGACCCGCATCAGCGGCTCGGCCAGTGGTTCGAAGACCGGTACAACAGCGCGAACCGCGTGGGGTGCGCGCACCAGGGTCGCGTGACCGCCAAGCGACCTGATCGCAGCACGGATCGCGGCGGCTCCAGCGTCCTCGTCAGGCGGCACGGCGAGCCAGACCAGGCCGCCGCCCCAGTCATAGAACCAGCGCGCTTGCGGCAAGGCTTGCATGATCGCCGCCGTAGCACGCGGGGCCCTCGTCGGAGCAAGCGAGAGCCGCCAGACGGCTTCATGGCTGCCGGCGAAGAACCTCGCATCCCGTACGGAATGCCACAGCTCCTGCGAGGCGGCCCCCTCGATCAGTTCGGGCCTGCCGTACTGGCTCAGCAATTCGCCCAGCGCATCGGCGCGATAGGCGATCGAGCTCGCGAAATTCTCCAGCCTGAGCAGCGTGCGGGCCTGGTCGGCTCCGATGCCGGCCGGCAGATGCGCCGCCGCCATCGGTTCGAAGGGCGAGCCGAGCGCGGTCGAAAGCAGAGCGACCGCCGCCTCGTCGGCAAGGCCGGGCCAGGCCAGCGTGGCCACGCATTCCGGCGCCGGCAATACGCGGAAGGTGACTTCGGTCAGGAAGCCAAGCGTGCCGTGGGCACCGCTCACCAGCTTGACCAGATCGAGCCCGGTGACGTTCTTCATGACCCGGCCGCCGGACTTGATCGCCTCGCCCCGGCCGTTGATCAGCCGGATGCCGATCAGCGAGTCGCGGGCTGCACCAGCGTTGATCCGGCGCGGACCGGAGATATTTCCGGCTGCGACGGCACCGATTGTCGGCTCGCCCTCCGTGCCCAGTAATGCGCGGTGATCCATCGGCTCGAAGGGCAGCATCTGGCCGCGGTCGGCCAGCGTCCTCTGGATCTCCGCCAGAGGCGTGCCGGCCCTGGCGCCAATCACCATCTCGGACGGCTCGTAGAGCGTGATGCCGGTCAGACCGGCGCTGGAGATGGTGCTCACGACCTGGGTTGGGCGCCCCAAGCCGGTCCGCGTACCGCCGCCGCGAATGGTGACCGGCGTGCCGTTAGCAGCGACGGAGGCAACGACGGCGCACGCCTGGGCTTCCGTGGTGGGGGTGTGAATGGTCACGCGGCGACCCTGCCATCGAGCGGAAAGACCTTGGCCGGATTCAGCAGCCACTCGCTGTCGAAGACCGCCCGCACCCGCATCTGCTGGTTGAGATCGGCTTCGTTGAACTGCACGCGCATCAGATCGCGCTTCTCGATGCCGACGCCGTGTTCGCCGGTGAGGCAACCGCCCACCTCAACGCAGAGCTTGAGGATGTCGTTTCCGGCATCCTCGGCTTTGCGCGCCTCGACGGGGTCGTTGCAGTTATAGAGGATCAGCGGGTGGAGATTGCCGTCGCCCGCATGGAAGACATTGGCGACGCGCAGTCCATAGCCTTTGACGATCTCCGCCATGCGCTGCAGCACAAACGGCAGTTGCCCGGTCGGGATCGTACCGTCCATGCAGATGTAATCGGCGATCCGGCCCGTCGCACCGAAGGCCGATTTGCGGCCCTTCCAGATCGCGGCGGTCTCCATCGCCGACTTGCTTTCCTTGACCGTCTTGACGCCATGCTCGCGCGCGATCGCAACGATGCGCGCAAGCTGGGCGTCCATTTCCGCGTCCGAGCCCTCGACCTCGATGATCAGCAGCGCCTCGACATCCATCGGGTAGCCGGCCTTGGCGAAGGCTTCGCAGATCTCGATCGCCGGCTTGTCCATGAACTCCATCGCGACGGGGATGATGCCGGCGCCGATGATGGCGGCCACCGCGGCCCCTGCCTGCTCGCTGCTCGGGAAGCCGAACAGCACCGGGCGCGCGCCCTCGGCCGAGCGCAGGATCCGCACCGTCGCTTCGGTGACGATGCCGAGCTGGCCTTCGGAACCGACGATCAGGCCGAGCAGGTCGAGACCCGGGGCATCGAGATGGGCGCCCCCGATCTCGACGATCGAGCCATCGAGCATCACCAGGGTCACGCCCAGCACATTGTTGGTGGTGACGCCGTATTTCAGGCAATGCGCGCCGCCGGAATTCATGCCGATATTGCCGCCGATCGAGCAGGCAAGCTGGGAGGACGGGTCGGGCGCATAGAAAAAGCCCTCGGACATCACAGCCCCGGTGACGGCGAGATTGGTGACGCCGGCCTGCACCCTGGCGGCGCGGTTGGCATAGTCGATCTCGAGGATGCGATTCATCTTCGACACACCGATGACGACGGCATCCTCCTGCGGGATCGCGCCACCGGCGAGCGAGGTGCCAGCCCCCCGCGGGACGACGGGAACGCCCTGCTCGCCGCAATAGCGCAGCACCGCCGCGACCTCCTGCGTCGTCGAGGGCAGCACGACCGCCAGCGGCATGCGGCGATAGGCGGTGAGCGCATCGGTCTCATAGGGCCTGCGCTCGTCATCGGAGGTGATCAGGGCCTCGGGCGCCACCAGTCCGGCAAKCCCGGCGATGATCGCATCGCGGCGCGCCAGGATGTCCGCGCGCGGCGCGGGAAAGGCAATGGCGCTCATGGTCTCCTCCTCCGGATGTCAGCTCTCGCGATATCACCCACACCCGGTTTCATACAAACAGGTTAGACCAATTCGAACCCGCTTGCAGCGCGACCAAAAGCCATGATTATTTCCAAAATGGAAAAGGTGGGCGAGCATGGACCGGTTCGGCGATCTGGATGTCTTCGCGCATGTGGTGACGGCCAAGAGCATGTCCGCGGCGGGGCGCGAATTGAAACTCTCGCCGGCGGTGATCTCGAAGCGCATCCGCCGGCTCGAGGAGCGCCTTGGCGTGCGGCTGCTGCAGCGCACCACGCGGCAGTTGTCGCTGACCGAAGCGGGACAGGGCTTCTATGAGCGCGTGGTCTCGATCCTGTCCTCGATCGAGGATGCCGAGGCCTGGGTCGCAAGCGGCGCGGGCCAAGCGCGCGGCACCTTGCGCGTCTCCGCCCCCACCTCCTTCGGCCGGTTGCATATCGCGCCGCATCTGAAGCCCTTTCTCGATGCCAACCCGATGGTGACCGTCGACCTGATCCTGAGCGATTCCTTCGTCGACATCATCGCGGAAGGGTTCGACCTCGCCGTGCGCATCGCCGACCTTCAGGATTCGAGCCTCGTCGCCAAGCGGCTCGCGCCCAATCACCGCGTGCTCTGTGCCGCGCCGGACTATGTCGCCACTCGCGGAATACCGGCCAGCATCGAGGAGCTCTCTCACCACACGCTGATTGCCCATAATGCCGACCAGTGGCGGCTGGACGGACCGTCCGGTCCGGTCGGCGTGCGGGTCAATGGACCGCTTCGGACCAATTCCAGCGAAGTCGTGCGCGAGGCGCTGCTCGCCGGCGTCGGCATCGCCTTGCGCTCGACCTGGGATGTCGGGCCGGAACTTAAGACCGGGCAGCTCGTCAGGGTCCTGCCGGATTACTCGGTCGGCAAGCGTGTCGCCGTCTACGCGGTCTATCCCAGCCGCCGGCACATGGAGCAGAAGGTGCGCGTCTTCGTCGATTATCTCGCGGAGCTCTATGGCGCGACACCGTACTGGGATGCGGGGCTTGATCTATGAGACGGCTCCCGCCCGCCCGTCGTAGGGCATCTGCGCGGCGCCGGATTGCCCGGACACGTGGCTTGCTCGATCTTCGACACATCACTGGAGAAACCCGCTCATGTTCGGCTTGATCGAAGGCACCGGCGTCGAGGTTCTGGACCCGCGCTTCCACCGGGTCGTGCCGGGCTCGGCGCGGGTCGAGAGGCTGTGGACCGGAGCCCGCTGGTCCGAGGGCCCAGCCTGGTTTCCAGCCCATCGCAGCCTGGTCTGGTCCGACATCCCGAACAATCGCATGCTGCGCTATGACGAGGTGAACGGCCAGGTCGGCATCTTCCGCCAGCCCGCACGGAACTCGAACGGCAATACCGTGGACCCGCAGGGCCGGCTCGTCACCTGCGAGCATGGCGGGCGGCAGGTGACCCGGACGGAACATGACGGCTCGATTACCGTGCTTGCCGACAACTGGCAGGGCAAGCGGCTGAACTCCCCCAATGACGTCGTGGTGAAATCCGACGGCTCGATCTGGTTCACCGACCCGGATTACGGCATCGGCAGCGACTATGAGGGCGACAAGGCGGATGGCGAGATCGGCCATTGCAACGTCTACCGCATCGATCCGGTCAGCGGCGCGCTCTCGATCGTCGCCGACGACTTCGTCAAGCCGAACGGCCTCGCCTTCTCGCTGGACGAGAGCGAGCTCTATATCGCCGATACGGGGGCGAGCCATGACCCGGATGGGCCGCGCCACATCCGCAAATGCGCCGTGACGGGGGACGGCGCGTCGCTGGGCCGCTCGGAGATCTTCGCAACCTGCTCGGCCGGCCTGTTCGACGGCTTCCGGCTCGATGCCACCGGCCGCATCTGGACCAGCGCGGCGGACGGCGTGCATGTCTATCACCCCGACGGCACCTTGATCGGCAAGGTGCTGATTCCCGAGATCGTCGCCAATGTCTGCTGGGGCGGCGCGAAGCTGAACCGCCTTTTCGTCTGCGGCACGACATCACTCTACTCAGTGATGACCCACGCCAACGGGGCGACCTGGCCGAAGCGCTGAACCGCGCTCAACTCTGCGGCGGCTCCGACTTCATCCGGACCACCAGCAACGGCATGGCGAGGCCGAGCAGCATGAAGCGCGCAAGATGGTGCGCGCCGACATAGAGCGGATCGAGCCCCATGGCGAAGGCAAGCATCGCCATCGCCTCCAGCCCTCCCGGCGCAAAAGCGGCCATTGCGCTGGCATAGGGCACGCCCGCAAGCCAGGCGGCCGGCCAGGCGAAGGCGAAGGCGACCACCATCGAGACGAAGAAGCCGCCAATGGCGAGCGGGAACAGCCCGGCGATTTCGCCGCGCTTGAGGTTGGAGACGCGCCCGCCCATCGCCGCGCCCAGCATGACCATCACCACGGTCGCGATCTCGGGCGGGAGCGTGCCATGGACCACGCCGGTGCCATGCAGCACGGCACTGGCCATGGTTGCGCCCAGGATGAAGGGCGCGGTGACGCCGATGCGCTCGAAGACGAGCCCGGTGACCAGGGCCACACCAAGAACCAGCGCCATATCCGGTGCGCTGGCGACGATCACCGCCGGCATCTGACCGACGCTGCCATCGCTCAAGGCCCGCATCAGACTGGGCAGGATCGCGACCAGGACAAGGATGCGGAAGAGCTGGATCACCGCGATGCGGCCAAGATTGGCACCCTTGGCATGGGCAACGGCGATGACCGCCGACAGCGCGCCAGGCGCGGCGGCCAGCAGGGAATCAATCCAGGACCAGCGCGCGACGTAACGCAGATAGGCGCCGGTGGTGAGCATGATGGCCGCGAGCGCGACGAACAGGACCGCCAGCGAACCGGGATAGCGCGCCGTTGCCGCAAGCGCCTCGGGCGTCGCGGAGGAGCCGATCAGCACCCCCGACATCAGCATGGTCGCATCGAACCAGGGCTTGCGCAGATCGGGCAGGCGCTTGGCGACGCCGACGATCGAGACGATCAGCATCGAACCCGAGAGCCAGGCGGCCGGCACGTCGAACAGCGCGAAAATGGCGCCGCCGAGGGCGGCGCAGGCAATCACGGCCGCTTCACGCGACAATGTCTTGAGCCTGTAGGGGATGTAAGCCGGGCCGGTCATGTCACTCGGAGCAAGCGCCGAGGAGACACGACGCAKGGCCGATCAATGAACGCGGCGCGCAATCCGGTCAAACAAGGAGATGCTATCGCCGCGCAAGGCTGGGCTGCGCCCAGCGGGGCCTATGACGTCAGCGCCCTTTGCAGCCGCGCCACCGCCTCGACGAGGTCAGAGGATTTGCGCGCGAAGCAAAGCCGCAGGCCCGTCTCGCCTCCGGGGCCGAAAGCGGTGCCCGGCGCCAGGCCGACATTGGCCTCATCGACCAGTTCGATCGCCAGCGCGCGCGAATCCTCGCGGCCGTCGACACTGAAGAACTGGTAGAAGGCGCCATCCGGCGCGGTCAGCGAAACCCGGTTCGTCGCCTTCAGGCCTTCGAAGATGATCTTCCGGCCTTCGGTCGCACGCGCGATCTGCTCGGCGACGAAGGGCTCGCCCTCGGTGAGAGCGGCGATCGCGGCGCGCTGGACGAAGACCGGCGACCCCGAGGTCGAATACTGGATCAGGTTCTCGACCACCTGGCCGAAGGCGACCGGCACCTCGATCCAGCCGATGCGCCAACCCGTCATGGCCCAGTTCTTCGAGAAGGTCTGGACGAAGAGGACGCGATCCTCCGCCTCCATCACGTCGTGGAAGGAGGCTGCGCGCGGCGCCCCGCCATAGACGAAGCGGCCATAGATCTCGTCGGCGATGATCCAGATACCGTGCTTGCGAGCCAGGGCAAGCAGCGCGCCCATCTCGTCCTTGGTCGCGGTCCAGCCGGTCGGGTTCGCCGGGGAGTTGATGACGAGCGCGCGCGTCTTCGGCGTGATCGCCGCGGCGAGCTTGTCGAGATCGAGCGTGAAGCGGCCGTGCTCCAGATCCATCGGCACGCAGACGGCCTTGGCTCCCGCCACGCCGATGGCCGCAGCGAAATTGGGCCAGGCCGGCGTCGGAATCAAGAGTTCATCGCCAGGTCCGGCAATMATCCTGACGGCGATCTGAACGGACTGCATGCCCGAGCCCGTGACGAAGAAGCGGTCGGCGKAAAGCGGCTGACCGTAGAGCGCCGTGTGGTAACGCGCGAGCGCCTCGCGCAGCTCCGGAATACCGCGCTGCCAGGTGTAGAAGGTCTCGCCATCAGCCAACGACTTGTTGGCGGCACGGACGATGAAATCGGGCGTCGAGAGATCGCCCTCGCCGACCCAGAGCGGGATCAGGCCAGGCTTCAGCCGGCCGTGATTGACCACCTCGACGATGCCGCTTTCGGGTGCATTACGGGCCTCTGGCCTCAACTCGGCAATCAGGCTGGCGCCCGGCAGCGTGCTCGTCGTCATCGGCTTCGACCTCGCAAGTTCAATGCCTCACCTTTAGCCGAAGCGGCGAGCGGGAGGCATGAAATCGCGAGATCGGGTTGATCGCTCGCGGTGATGAATTGCCCGCGAGCGGTGAGCGAAATCAGGCGTTCTTCTGCTTCAGCAGATCGCGGATTTCGCCGAGCAGCACGACGTCCTGCGGCGGGGCCGGCGGCTCGGCCGGAGCTGCCTTCTGGTCCCGCTTCACCCGGTTGATGCCCTTCACGACCAGGAACAAGGCAACGGCGATGATCAGGAAATTGATGGCTGCAGTGACGAAGCTGCCATAGGCGAACACGGCGCCCTGCTTCCTGGCCTCGGAGAGGATCGGGCTGGTGACCGCGCTATTGAGGCCGAAGRAGTAATTGGAGAAATCGAGACCGCCCAGCGCGCCGAAGATCGGCATGATGATGTCGCTGACGAGAGAGTCGACGATCCTGCCAAAG
>NZ_JBFTLD010000281.1:0-8489 GCF_056396265.1 Allobosea sp. 05T422_2
GAGCAGGGCGTATCCCCAGATAAGCGCCACATACAGAACGGCTGCGCCAGTATAGAACTCAAGCGGGCGGAAGAATTGGACCGTCAGTTCCTGAGCCCGGAACATCACCTCGGGCACTGCGATCAGTACTGTTACGGTGACGTTCTTGATGACTGTGATGTGGACATTGGTGAGGGACGGCAGGGTCGCAAAGAAAGCCTGAGGCAGCGTGATGTAACGCATCACTTTCCAGCGTGAGAACCCAAGCGATTGTGCAGCCTGGGTTTGCGTGGCCGGGATCGCCTCAAGGCCGCCGCGAAACGCTTCACAGGCAAGCGCAGCCCCGTTCAGGGACAGTGCGATGATCGAGCTCACGGTCGGAGAAAACGAAACCCCTGTCAGGATCGGCATGACATAGTGGATCCAGATCAGCAGGACCACGACCGGAAGCGTGCGGAACAGGTCGACGAAAACCACCGAGGCGCCGCGCAGCAACCAGCGCCGCGACATGCTCATCGCCGCCAGTACGACGCCGAGAATGGTCGTGATGATGATGCTGGGAAAACTCGTCCACCACGCGTGCCAGAGTCCGCCCGCGAGATAGGGCCCGTATTCGGTCAGAACGCCGAATTGAAATGTGTAATTCATGATCTCATTCGACCAGCATTTTCCGGAGCAGAGACGTGACAGGGGGCGGATATGCGACGGGCGTCCGCCCCTTGCCTGGTTCGTCGGCTAGCGCGGCCCGACAGCCAGTTCAGGCGGCAGGTTCCACTTCTCGGCGAGAGTGCGGTACCAGCCCCGCAGCTTCATGGAGCGGACATAGGTGTCGAGGAAGACCAGAAGGTCGAGATCGGCATACCGGACAGCGTGGTTCATGCTGGTCCATTCCGTCTGATCGCTGGCGAACTTGATATTGCGCAGCTCGGTCGGGCGCTCCTGAGCGCGCAACTCATTCGAGACGGAATCGCCGATATAGGCCGTCGACCGCCCTTGCATGACCTCGAGCACCGCCGCTCCCGTATCGGAAAGGGGCGTGACCTTCGCCTTCTTGAAGGTGCGCTGGGCATATTGCTGGGCAGCGGTGCCCGAGACCACGGAGAGGACATTGCCCTCCTTGTCCAGGTCCGCGAAGGTCCGCACCGGGCTATCGGCGCGCACCATGGCGGTGGACGAGAGATAGCCGAAGGCCTCTCCAAACGCGACGGCCGTCGCACGCTCGGGTGTCGCTCCGAGCCCGCTCATGATGACGTCCCATTTGCCGGCCTGGAGCCCGGCCACGAGGCCGCTCCAGGTCGTGTTGACGAGCTCGACCTTGATCCCGGTCATCGCCTCGAGATTGCGAATGTCGTCGACGATGAGGCCTTCGTACTGGCTCGTCTTCGGATTCAGCAGAACGAACTTGTTCCAGGGGGCTACTCCGACGACCAGCTTCTTCTCGGAAATGATCCGATCGAGCGTGGGGCCTGCGGAGGCTCCGGATGCAGACAGCGCGACGACCGCCGCGACAGCGGCCGACGCAAGTGCGTTGGCGATGGTTCTCAGCATGCTCTTCCCCTTTTGTATGGCGCTGTTGAACAGATCGGCTCTCGTGAGGTGATCGACCGCATCAATGGACCGCGTCGCGGGCGAGAATGGTCTCGAAGCCGACGATCGGTGCCGTGGCGTTGGGATCGATGACGACGTCGATGACGAAGGGGCCGTCGGCAGCAAACCCCCCAGCCAGGGCCGCAGCGATCGCCTCCGGGGCCGTAACGCGCTCACCGCGGCACTTCAGGGCCCGACCGACTTCCGAATAGTCGATGTCGAGGAAGTCGCATTCGAGATAGCGGCCCATCACCTTCTGCTCCCAATGCCGCTGGAAGCCGAGGGTGCCGTTGTTGAACACGACGACGAGGATATCGACGCCGTAGCGGGCGGCTGTTTCGAGCTCATTGATGACGTAGCCAAAGGCGCCGTCGCCGGTCACGCAGACGACCTTGAGCGATGGGTCGGCCATCTTGGCGCCGATTGCGGCGGGCAGGCTCCAGCCGATTCCACCGGTTCCACGCGGCGAGAGGATGAAGCGCCCCGAGCCTGGCACATCGATATGGCTCATGGCCCAGCCGGTGATGTAGCTGGCATCCGTAACGATGAGGGTCCGTTCATCGACCTGTGCCGAGATTTCGGCCAGCAGGCGTTCGGGCCGGATCGGTGTCTGCGCCGACTCCGCGACCGGCCGGAACTCGGCCCTCCAGTTCTCCGTCAGCTGGTCGATCCGCGCCCTGGTCTCCGGGTTGGTTCGGGCCAGGCCGCGATCGGCGCAATAGGCCATCAGGTCGCGCAGGGTATCGCGGACATCGCCGACCATGGCGATGTCGGTTGCGAAATTGCGGCCGATCTCGGCCGGGTCGATATCGAGATGGATCAGCTTGGTTTCAGGCTTGGGCAGCGACCAGTCGCTGTAGCAGATCTGGCCGGTGCGCGAGCCGAGCACGAAGACGACGTCGGCCTCGGCGAACAGCGTGTTGGAGATCTGCCCGCGACCATAGCGTCCGCCCGTGGTGGAGCCGAGCGGGCCCGCGGCGAGCGGGTGCGCATCGGCAATGGCTCCGCGCCCGGTCATGGTTGTCGCGACGGGGATGTCGAACAGTTCCGCCAGCATCCGGATTTCCTCTTCGGCGCCGGAGATGATCGATCCGCCGCCCGCGATCAGGAGTGGCCGCTGGGCCGTCGCGAGGAGCTCTGCCGCCTTCTCGATGGATTCGCGGCTCGCCCGGACCCGGTTGGCCGGGAAATGCGTGTAGGGTTGGTCAGCCCAGGTCTGGGCTTCGGCTTCGGCGGCCATGACATCGCCAGGGCAAAGCAGGACCACAGGGCCCGGCCGCCCCGATGTCGCGATCMGGAAGGCCTTGCGCACTGCGTCGGCCGCCTGCTCCGGTGCATCGATGCGCGTCACGTCCTTCACATAGGGCGCAAGAGCAACCGCATGATCGAGCGCGCTGCTGGCGTTCTTGTTCTTGAGCCGCAGCGGGTGGTCCTGGACGAGCGCGATCACCGGCACGGAGGAGCGCTGCGCCTCCAGCAGGCCCGTGATCAGATTGGTCGCGCCCGGCCCGAAGGTGGCGGCGCACACGCCTGGCCGGCCGGTTACCTGGGCATAGCCATGCGCCATGATGGCCGCATGCTTCTCGTCGCGCACCGTGACGATCCGCGTGAATGCGCGGTCGACGGCGTGGAACACATGGATCGGATCCTCCATGCCGAACAGGCAGGTCACCCCGTAGCTCTTCAGGGTTTCGTAAAGTAGCGCGCCGCCGGTGCCACGCATGGGTGTCTCCTCTTGACAGTCGGAAAAAGTGTTGCTTATTACGCAACATGTTGATTATTTATCGTACGCAGGACATCTGCGCGGCGTCAAGCCGCCAAGCGAGCGCTCATGAAGTCGATTGAAAAGGCCGTTAGTGCGCTGCAATTGCTCGTCAATTCGGGAGGCGAGCTGCGGGTTGGCGAAACCAGCCGCCACTTGAAAGTCACGCGCAGCAGCGCCTCGCGCCTGCTGGCTTCGCTAGCGAGCGGGGGGCTGATCGAGCAGGATCCCGCGACGCAGCGCTACAGGGCGGGGATCCTGGCTGTGCAGCTGGCTGCCAGCTTTCACCGGAATTTCGATCTGGTGGAACAGGCGCAGAAGGAAATGGAGGAGCTCGCCCGCCAGACCGAGCACACGGTATGGCTGGGCGTGCTCTCCGGCACCGAGGTCGTCGTCCTCAAGACGGCGCGGGGCTCGCAGCCGATCCAGTTCACGGTCGAGCCTGGCCACAGGCTGCCCGCGCATGCCGCCGCGATGGGGAAGGCGCTCCTCGCCGTCAAACCGGATGCCGAGATACGCAGTCTCTTTGCTGCAGCGCTCGATCCGGTGACGAAGCAGACCCTGGTTTCGATCGACGATCTGTTGCGCGAGGTCGCGATGTCGCGATTGCGCGGCTATGCGATCTCAAATCAGGAGCTTTTCGACGGCGTGAAAGCCATCTCCGTTGCTTTCGAGGACCCGCATAAGGGCATGAACATCGCCATCAGCGTTTCCTACCCGTTGTTTGCCTTCGAGGGCGGCGGCGACCAGTCGGTTGTCGATGCGCTGCTCCTGTTCGCCCATCACTTCGGTGCCCGGATCGGGGACAAGCGCTGGACGAAGTAAGGGGGGCTCGGGGCGCCGGCGCGGTCTGCCGGCCGCGGTGAGGCTCTTCGCCAGGGACGGTCTATCGTCGCTTCGGTCGGCTTTCGTTTTCGCGCCCCTGCGTGATCAGCCGCGAGCTTCTCTGGTCGCGCGCGTGAACCCACAGCCAGCTCAATGCCACGCTCACCCGATTGCGGACGCCGATCAGGAAATAGATATGAGCGAGGCCCCATAGCCACCAGGCCAGCGCGCCGCGCAGCTTGAAGAAGCCGAAATCGATCACCGCAAGCCGCTTCCCGATCGTCGCCAGACTGCCCGAATGCTTGTAGCGAAAGGCGGGTAGCACGCCCTCCCCGCGAAGCCTGAGGCGGATTGCCGTTGCGACGTATTTTCCCTGCTGCTTGGCTGCGGGCGCGATGCCGGGAACAGGGCTTCCATCGGGCGCAGCGACGCTTGCCGTGTCGCCAATGACGAAAATCTCGGGTCTGCCCGGTACCGTGAGATCGGCCTCGACCTTGACCCGTCCGGCTCTGTCAGCGGGAGCATCCAGCCAGCCGGCTGCGGGGGAGGCTTGTACGCCGGCAGCCCAGATGATCGTCGCCGCGGCAAGCGTCGTGTCGCCATAGACCACACCCTCGGCCGTGCATTGCGACACTGCCTGGCCGAGGAAGATCTCGACGCCGAGTCCTTCGAGGGCGCGATGGGCATAGGCGGACAGGTCGGGCGCGAAGCCGCCAAGCACGCGCGGAGCCGCTTCGATCAGCACCACGCGCGCCCTGCGGGTATCGATGTTGCGGAAATCTTCGGGAAGGGTGGAGCGCGCCAGTTCGGCGATCGTGCCCGCCAGCTCAACGCCGGTGGGGCCGGCTCCGATGATCACGAAGGTGAGCAGTGCGGCCTGTTTCAGCGCATCCGTTTCCCGTTCTGCCTTCTCGAAGGCGAGGAGAATGCGCCGCCTGATCGTCGTAGCGTCCTCGAGGGTCTTGAGTCCGGGCGCGAAGGGCTCCCAGTCGTMATGCCCGAAATAGGCATGCCGCGCGCCGGTCGCCACGATCAGGCTGTCATAGGCAAGCGTGGATCCGTCATCGAGGATAACGCGCCTGGCCTCGGGGTCGATGTCGATGACGCCGGCCAGCAGCGTCGTGATTTCCGGGCGCTTGCGCAGGAGATGCCGGATCGGCCAGGCGATTTCCGATGTTGCAAGCGAGGCGGTGGCGACCTGGTATAGAAGCGGCTGAAACAGGTGGTGATTGCGCCGGTCAACGATGGTGATCCGAACAGGCGCACCGGCGAGGCGATGGACCGCCTCGAGCCCGCCGAACCCGGCGCCGATCACGACCACATGATGGCGGTCGGAGAATTCATCTAGCGTCGCCACAGGAGGATACCCGAAATGTCCGGCCAGTTTACTAGGAGTAGGCGGCTTTAGGGCGATGCGATAGGGCGAGACCGGCGCACGCAGCCTCTCAGCGAGCCTCGCGATCCGACACCGGCTCGGATCGAGGCCCGCTGAGTTCAGGTTCCGCAGAAGGTTGCGAGCACACGCTCATGAGCCGCCGGGGGGCGGGCGTAGTCCCCCCGACCTGGCTGCTCGTCATAGGGATTTGCCAGAACCGCCAGCAATTCCTCGAAGGGAGCGAGATCTTGCTGCTCCACGGCCGCCTCGATTGCGGCCTCGACGCGATGGTTGCGTGGGATGAACAGCGGATTGACGGCGCGCATCGCCTTCACCCGCTCCGCGGGCGATATGGCCTCGCGCGCCAGCCGTTGCCGCCACGTGCTCTCCCAGTCGTCGAACTCCGCGGGATTGCCGAACAGGTCGCGGCAAGCGCTCCCTTCGGCAGGGCCCGTTCCATCCGTGCTCAACCGCCGGAACACGAGTGTGAAATCKGCCTGGCCGCGCTGCATCGTGTCGAGCAGGGCCTTGATAAGCACGACATCATCCGCTTCATCGGCGAAGAGCCCAAGCTTGCGGCGGAAACCGTCGATCAATGCGGTCTGGAACAGCTCATCGAAGCGGTCCAGCACCTCCTGCGCGAGCTTGACCGCCTGGTCCTGGTCATCGGCCAGCAGCGGGAGCAGCGCTTCGGCGAACCGCGTCAGGTTCCAACGTGCGACGGGCGGCTGGTTGCCATAGGCGTAACGCCCGCGCTCGTCGATGGCGCTGAACACCGTACCCGAGTCGTAGGCATCCATGAAGGCGCACGGCCCATAATCCAGCGTCTCACCCGCAACCGACATGTTGTCGGTGTTCATCACGCCGTGGATGAACCCGATTTGCATCCAGCGGGCGACAAGCGCCGCCTGCACGGCAATGACAGCCTCCAGCAGGGCCAGATAGGGTGCTGCGCTGGCGCTGACGTCAGGATAGTGCCGGGCGATGACGTGGTCGGCGAGGAGGCGCAGGCCCTCGACATCACTGCRGGCCGCGAAGAACTGGAATGTCCCGATCCTGATATGGCTGGAGGCGACGCGGGTCAGCACAGCTCCGGGGAGCAGCGTCTCGCGCCTGACCGTTTCGCCTGTCGTCACGGCGGCGAGCGCCCGTGTCGTCGGAACGCCCAATGCAGCCATCGCCTCGCTGACGATGTATTCCCGCAGCACCGGCCCCAGTGCGGCCCGCCCATCGCCCCGACGCGAGAACGGTGTCAGCCCTGCACCCTTGAGCTGGATGTCGCGGCGCCTGCCCTCGCGATCGATCACCTCTCCGAGCAGGACGGCGCGTCCGTCGCCGAGCTGCGGGCTGAACCCGCCGAACTGGTGACCTGCATAGGCCGTGGCGATGGGCTCGGCCCCTTCGGCAACACGGTTGCCTACAAGCATCTCGGTGCCGTCGGGCCCCGCCAGCCAGACCGGATCGAGACCGAGCTGCTCCGCGAGCGCCGTGTTCAACCGCAGCAGACGCGGCGAACGGACCGCGCTGGGGGTTACCCGCGCGAAGAAGCGCTCGGGGAAGCGGACGTAGGAATTGTCGAAGGGGATGGCGGTCATGGGACGTAGATAAGCCTTGGCAGCAACACGGCAACTCCGGCCCTGGTCCTTACCCTCGCGGGTGAGGCTAAATGCGCCTGATCGGAGCGCCGAGCTGGATGAAATCCTTCTCTCGACAGGTCAGGATGAGGATCTGCAGGGAACCGGCAGCTTTGTTCAAGACGAGGTGCATCCGGTCGAGACGCTCTTCGTCGGTGTTCACCAGTGCGTCGTCGAGGATGACGATCGATGGCTGGCCAAAGCCTCGCAGGATGTCCGCCAGTGCCAGGCGCGTGATCACCGCTGTCTGCTCTCTGGCGCCCATGCTGAGCTGTCTGAAGGGCTCTTCGACACCAGCGCGGACGAAGTGCTCGATCTCGAGCGTGTCCTCGTTGAGCACGATCTGGCTGTCGGGATGGAGCAGGCGCAGATACGGAGCAACCCGTTCGCGTACCGGGCCGAGCCAGCGGTCCTTGGACTCGCGCTGCGCTTCCGCCAATGTCTCGTAGAGAAGCCGGGCGCCATCGGCCTGAGCCTTGGTCGTCGCGAGCTGCCTTTGCCTGAGCGCGATCTGGCCTTCGATCTCGGAGAGCTGCTCGCCCAATCCATCACGACCAAGCGCCCGAAGTTCGATCTCGAGATCACGAGCCTCGCGGGCCGTCCTCTCAAGATCGGCGCGGATATTCTCAGCTGCGTTCCCGGCCCTGGAGAGGGCCAGCGAGGCGGCTTCGGGGTTCGCCCGCTCCAGCGCGCGAATGGCGGCCTGCTCAGCCTCCTTGGCCGTCATATCGGCCGATTGGGCGGCATCAAAACTGGCCTGCAGCTCGGCATCCGCGATCTTCGAGCGGGCCTCGATGAGGTCACGCCCCTTCTCGCTGGCGCTCGTGATTGCGGCATTCAGGCGCTCGTTCCAGACCGCTGCGTCAAGCGTGGCCTTCTCATGCTGGGCGCGATGCTGCGCCGCGGCGTCTTCGGCGGCCTTCTCGTCGTGGAGGGCGATGCGTTGGGCCTCGACTGCCCCGGCGCGGCTCTCCTCTGACGCTTCCTTTGCGTCGATCTCCCGCGCAGCGGACTGGGCGGCGAGCGCGCGCTGGTTCTGGGTCTCCTGCCGAAGGACTTCGAGCCCCCTGGGAGCGGTGGCGCTGATCAGCTTCCTTTGCAGCTCTGCTTCGGCGATCGCTTCGCCCTTTTGCAGCACTTGCGATCTTGCCGCCTCGAAGCTGGCGCAGCCGGTCTTGCGCAGCTCGCTTTGGAAGGCGCGTTCGGCTTCAYCAAAGGCTCGCGCGAGATCCCCGACGCCGCCCCCTGGATGGACGACCAACTGGCCGAACCCTTCGAGCTCGATCGTCGCGTCTCTTGCGAGGAGCAGGGGCTCACTGAGCAAGAT
>NZ_JBFTLD010000282.1:0-8489 GCF_056396265.1 Allobosea sp. 05T422_2
GATCGCCTTCGGTGACCCGGAGATGCAGTTGCTTCAAGGATTTGTCGTCAAGAAGGGCAACCCACTTGCGCTGAAGAGCTTCAAGGATGTGGCTGACAACAGGAACGCCCGGCTGGGAATGCTGACCGGCGCCGGGCAAATCCGTTTCGCTGACATTGCTGGGGTGACCAGGGATCAGCAGATTCTGTTCCCTGACTTCGACAAGTCGGTTGCAGGGCTGCAAGCAGGCCGCGTCGAGGCGGCGGCCGGTGCCAGCGTTGCACTGAAATACATTCTGTCGAAGATCAACAGCCCGGAGGTCGAGTTTGCCGAACTCTCCCAGCAACCCGTGGATGAAAAGGGCCAGTCGGTGACCGCCTATGCAGGCATGGGCTTCCGGCAAGGCGATACCGAGCTTCTGGGCGCATGGAACGCCTGGCTRCGCGCGGCCCGGCAATCAGGAGAGGCGCTGAGGATCATGGCGCCATTCGGCCTTGGCGAGAATGACATCGCCCCGGTCAGCGTGACCGCGCAGTCGCTCTGCCAGAACCGATAGGGTCGGGCCTGCCATTTCGCGGGAATGGCAGGCGCACATCAAACCTGAGGCCACGGGGATACCTRGGCTCGTCTTCCCGTGAGGTTGATTTCGATGACGCTCACCTATGCCGCTGCCGAAGGCCTGTCTGGGGTCAGCCTTCGACAGCAGGCGATCCAGATTCTTCGCACCCAGATCCTGATTGGCGCGCTTGCGCCCGGCCGCCTCTATTCKATCGGAGAGATTGCCGAACAGCTCAAGGTGTCGCCGACTCCAGTGCGGGAAGCCCTGCTCCATCTCGCCGGCGAGCGCCTGATCGTCATGGTCCGGAATCGAGGCTTTTCGGTTCGCGAGATCGATGACCACGACCTCGATGAACTGGCCGAATGTCGGCATTATCTCGAAGTGCCGGCAATCGTGAGCCTCACGCAGAAATCCAGGCTCGCCGGACGTGCCCTCCTCGTCGACTTGGCGTCGCAGACCGAGAAAGCGGCAGCCGAGGGCGACCTTCTCTCGTTTCTCACCGCTGACCGGCAATTTCACGTGCTCTTGCTCTCAGAGACGGGCAATTCCCGGTTGGTGGAGATGGTTGCGACCCTGAGAGATCAGACACGCCTCCACGGCCTGACGCGCTTGCGAGGCTCGCACGAACTGCTGTCCTCGGCGAAGGAGCACCGCGCGCTGATCGATCTCATCGAGGCTGGCGATGTCCCGGCAGCCCGGGAGCTCATGGGGCGGCACCTTCGGCATACCCGCGGCCTCTGGGCCGGAACAGCCAGCATTCCCGCGGAACAGAGCGTCGATCGCTGTTGACTTACAGTATGTAACCGGTAACATATTACTAAGATCAAAGCCCGTTGGAGGCTTGCAATCTCGGCCATGGAGAGCAGCTTGTCTGAGCAGAATAGACTTAAGGTCGCCGAGGCGGCCAAAGCGTTGCGCGCAGAAGCGCTCGTGATGCTGAAAGACATGACGGCCATTCCGGCCGATGCGACGACGGGGACCGGCTACCCCGAAACAGTTGCCTATCTGAAGAAGCAGCTCGCCACCTTTGCTCCCACCGAAGAGATCGACATTCCACAAAGCTATCTCGATGACCATTGGGGAAGCGATCTGTCGCTTTCACGCGAGTATCTGCCGGTGTACCGCGCTGCTCCGCGCGTGCTTGTCACGGCGATGCTGCCGGGTCGAAGCGACGAGATCGGCATCCATCTGAACAACAACTACGATCTTTACTGGGGACCGCGAAAGGAACGCGCCGGCTCGATCGCCCAAATTCTGGCGCTCAAGGCCGTCGCCAAGAGCGGTGTGAAGCTCGACAAATCGGCTTTCCTCTCTGCCACGCCCGACGCTTATATCGGCGGGGAGACCGGCGCGGGCTATCTGGTGCAGCAGGGCATGGGTCGCAGCCCGGTCGTTCTGGCCAGCAGCCTGGGCGGCCCGGATATCGTCACGGCCGGCTATAAAGGCCACTTCTGGGCGAAGATCACCGCTTTCGGCAAGGCAACGCATGGTTCGCGGCCAACGGAAGGCGTGAATGCCATCGAAGGCATGATGGCGGTACAGGACAGAGTTCGGAAACTCGCTCAGGAATTTACGGYGATCAAGACGCCCCTGGAGATCGTTCCGGCGCATGCCAACACGCCGACGATCGTCATGTGCCGCATCGCGGCCAACCTGGACGTGACGTTCATCCCGGACGAATGCGCACTCTATGTCGATCGGCGCATGAATCCCGAGGAGAAGCTGGACGATGCGATGGCGGCGCTGAGGGAACTCGTCGCTGACGCTTCGCGCGAGACCGGAATGCGAATGGAGGTCTCCTTCCCCCACACTGTTTCGAGTTCGTACACGCCGCCTGAGCATCCCTTGCACAAGGCGCTGAGCGACAACCTGAAGGCCGTCACCGGACGTGAGGCCCGTTCGATCGTCTGGTCGCATTATCTTGGACTTCACTATTTCACGGCGGGCTGGGGCAGCGCGGCCGTCGCATACACCCCCGGCGCCGTCGACCACGGCAAGGTCGTGATCGAGGCGGGCGATCCCACGGTCTCGGATGACGAGCTGATGGCCGCGATCGAAGTGATCGCGCTGACGATCTACGATTTGACCACATCCGGCGCTGTCGACGCCTGACATCGATATCGGCCAAGGAGGCGGATATGCCATCTCTTCAGAAGGTAGCGCTCGTTACGGGCGCCGGATCCGGCATCGGCCGCGCCACGGCGGTAGCGTTTCTCAAGAGCGGCTATCACGTGGTGCTGACTGGCCGCAGGCTCGATGCCTTGCAGGAAACGGCCGATCTCGGCGGGTCGCCCGGGAACGCCTTGTGCGTCTCGTGCGACGTCACGCGGCCTGAGGCCGTGAGGGATCTGTTCGCTCAATGCAAACAGCGCTTTGGCCGGCTTGATGTGCTCTTCAACAATGCTGGCGTCACCCGCGGAGGATCGATCGAGGATATCGCCTACGAGGATTGGATGACGACGGTCTCGACCAATCTCACCGGCCCGTTCCTCTGCACCCAGGAAGCGTTCAGGCTGATGAAGAGCCAGACGCCTCAGGGTGGCCGGATCATCAACAACGGCTCGCTGTCCGCGCATGTTCCGCGGCCAGCCTCGGCTCCCTACAGCGCCACAAAACACGCGATAAGCGGCTTGACCAAGACGACCGCGCTGGACGGCCGCCCGTACAACATCGCCTGCGGTCAGATCGACGTCGGCAACGCGTTGACCGAGATCGCGCGTGATATGATCGAGCGCTCCAAGGCAGCAGGCACCTACGCCCAGGCCGAGCCTGTCATGGATGTCGAGCACGTTGCCCAGTCAGTGCTCCACATGGCGAACCTGCCGCTTGAGGCCAATATCCTGTCGATGACGGTCATGGCGACCAAAATGCCATTCGTGGGTCGGGGATAGGAGGAGCCTCAGCCGGCCTCGGACCAACGAGTCTTCGTGGATTCGACGTGGTTGGTGATGATCTTGTGGAGCAGCGCCTCATCCCTCACCAGGGCAGCATCGACGAGCGCGATATGTTCCTTCGATGCCGCCACGATCTCGCGACTTCCCAATCTGGCCCGCAATCCCCTCAGCCGAGCGCGATCGCGATAGTTCATGATGAGCTCGGTGAGATGCGGCATGGCCAACGGGGCCAGGAAGGCCTGGTGGAAGCGGCGGTCGCCTTCGACATAGCTGACCAGGTCGTTCGACTGCGCGGCCTGAACAGTGGCCTCGGCGATCGCCCGGGTTTCTTGCGCGTGCTCCTCCCCCATCTTCAGTCCGGCCTCGACCGTGGAGGGAACCTCGAGCAGGAGCCGGATCTTGTGGAGCTCCTCGAGCTCTTCCGGTGTGGTCGCAGGAACGGAGAATCCGCGGTTCTTGTGGATGACGAGGAGATCCTTGCTCGCCAGATCCAGGACCGCTTCGCGAATGGGCGTCGGAGATACATCGATACCTGCCGCCAGTTGTGCGACCGAATAGATCTCTTCGGGAACGAACTCGCCCGACATGATCTGGGCCAGCAAAAGCTGCCGGACGCGTTCACGCAGGCTGACCGTCTGCGGAATTGAGAATTGGCTTAGACGTAGCTGGGACATCGACAGTCGCCCTTGTGACGGCACGACGCTTGTAGAGACGGAGCTCCGGCGGGTCGAGAAAAATGTTGACGGCTACAGGTAATATGTTACACCTCAGCTGCATCGGACGTGATGTCTGACGCTCTCTTGCTCTCCTTACAAAGGCTTAGGCACATGCGTGAAGCAATCACCMTGCCAGGGCAGCACGCCAAGTATTATTCCGATATCGTGAAGGCGAAGGGGACGCTCGTGTTCCTCGCCGGGCAGGTCGGCTGGGACGAGAAAGGCACGTGGGCGCCTGATTTCGCGAGCCAGCTGGAACTTTCCCTCGAGAATATGAAGACCGCTCTGCATGCGGCAGGCGCGACGATCGACGATGTCGTCAAAGTCAACGCCTATCTCGTCGACGTTCGGTACGGCGACGAATTCAACGAGGTCTACGCGCGTTATTTCAAGACCGACCGGCCGGTACGGACCCGTGTCCAGGCGGCGATGCTTGCGCGCGATTGCCTGGTCGAAATCGACGTCATCGCGGTGATCGACGACGCTTGAACGCGATCCATCAGAGGGGCAACGGCAATGGGATTGAAAAACTCGGATCATCTCTCGCGGCGCCTGCTCCTTTGCGGCGCGCTGGCGAGCTGGGCGGTGGTGGGAGCGTCAGCAGCGCTGTCTCAGCCGCAGGACGACAGCCTGGCGCGCATCAAGTCTCAGGGCAAAGTCCGGATTGGCTTCGCCAATATCAATCCCTACGGCTACGTGATGCCCGATGGACGGGTCACCGGGCAGGCTCCCGAACTCATCCGCGCCTTCTTCGCGGATATGGGCGTGTCCTCCCTTGAGCCCGTCGTGACGGATTTCGGTTCGCTGATCGGAGGGCTTGTAGCCAAACGCTTCGATATCGTCGCAACGGGCATGCTGATCCAGCCCGAGCGCTGCAAGATCGTGTCCTTTGGCGACCCCGAATATCAGATCAACYGGGCCTTCGCGGTCAAGAAGGGCAACCCCAAGGGCGTGACGAGCTTCGTCAGCCTGGCAAGGCACGCCGACGCGAAGATCGGCTTGTTGACGGGCGCCGGCGAGATCCGCTTTTCGGAGCTGGCCGGCATCCCCCAGGAACGCCGCCTCCTCTTCCCCGATCTTTCAGCGGCAATCGCGGGTCTTCAGGCCGGCCGGGTTGATGCCGTGGTGGCGTCGACCGTTACGATCCGCGGAGCGCTTTMGCGGGCGAATGATCCGCGCCTGGATTTCGCCGCCCTGTCCGAGCAACCCCGCGACGAATCCGGCAATGAATCGATCGGATACGGCGGCATGGCCTTTCGCAAGGACGACATTTCACTCCGTGAGGCCTGGAATACCTGGCTCGCCAAGGGCCTGAAGAGCGGCCGCGTCACGTCGATCATCGAGCCGTTCGGCTTCGGGCCGGAGACGTTGCCGAAGGAAGGCACCACTGCCGAATACGCCTGCGCGGAACGCAAATAACCGCTCGCCAAGACAAGGGGGAATACCATGAAGATCACGTCCCGGACGGCCCGTGTCGCGAATGCGCTCGCAAGCGCCCTGATCGTCAGCGCTGCGCTGTCGTTCCCGACGATTGCCCATGCCGACAGCCTGTCTTCGATCAAGAGCGAAGGCTATGCGCGGGTCGGCTTCTCGAATTTCACCCCGTGGGGCTATGTCGACGACAAGGGAGAGCTTTCAGGGGTCGAGCCGACGCTCGTCCGAGCGTTTCTCAAGTCGATCGGCGTAGACAAGATGGACGGCGTAGTCACGCAGTTCGTCTCGATCATCCCCGCACTAGATGCCAAGCGACTGGATTTCATCGGCGCCGGCATGCAAATCCGGCCCGGTCGCTGCCAGCAGATCGCTTTCGGCGAGCCGGAATGGGTCAGCACGCAGGGTTTCGTTACAAAGGCCGGCAATCCGTCCAAACTGACAAGCTTGGATGATGTGAAGAGCAATGCCGCCACCCGTCTTGCTGTTGTCGCCGGTGGCACCGAGCGGGAGTACGCCAGGATCAACGGCATCCCTGATGCTCAGGTCGTCATCTTCCCAGATCTGCCCACCGCGGCGTCTGGCATCAAGGCGGGCCGGGTCGACGCCATGATGCAGACCTCGATCACCATCCGCGGCTTGCTGGCGGGCGACAAGCATCCTGAACTCGCCTATGTCGCAATGTCGAAGCCGCCCCTCGACAAGGATGGCAATCCGGTCATCGGATATGGGGCAGTTGGTTTCCGCAAATCGGATCCGGAGCTTCTCGCCGCCTGGAATGCCTGGCTCAAAGGAGCCAAGCAGTCGGGTGAAATTGTGCGACTGCTGGAGCCGTTCGGCTTCACGGCGGCAGATATCGCACCTGACACGATCAAGACGGCAGATCTCTGCGCCGCAAAGAACTGACCGTCGCATGCTCCAGGATGAATCGTGAACCTCCTGCTTGAAATCAGTCCGGTGTTGCTGCGGGGAGCATACACAACCGTGTTGCTCACGTTGGTATCTGGGACCTGCGCGCTCCTGGTGGGCTTCGCGGTTGGGCTCGCTCGCCTGGCCCGGACCCGGTGGCTGTCCATTCCGCTGGCGATCTACATCGAGGTATTTCGCAACACGTCCTCGCTGGTCCAAATCTTCTACTTCTTCTTCGTGCTCCCTCTCATTGGGATTCGGCTCGAGGCATTCACGACAGGATGCCTCGTGCTGGCACTGAATTTCGGGGCTTATATTTCCGAGGTTGTGCGCTCAGCCATTCTTTCGATTGACCGCGGACAGCACGACGCCACCATCGCCCTGAATATGCCCACCAGCCTGAGCTACCGGCGGATCATCATCCCCCAGGCCATTCCGGTCATGCTTCCTGCCTTTGGGAATTACGCACTGGAATTGTTGAAGGCCACCTCGCTGGTTTCGCTCATAACAATCACGGAGCTGACGTTTTCCGGGGCTCAACTTGTCCAGTATTACGGGCACCCCACCCTCATCTACATGTCGATCTTCGTGATCTACCTGCTTCTGGCCTTGCCTCTAGTTGCTCTCAACAAGGCTCTTGAGCGGCACTCCGGAGGTCAGTGGAAGCCAAAGGTGCCGACGACATGAATTTCAGCCCTCAAATCACKGCGGAACTCCTCCCGGCACTGCTCAGAGGGACTGTCGTCACTCTTTACGCTACGGCCGCTGGCATGGCTGTCGCATTGGCCGTCGGGCTCTTGATCGCCGTCGCCCGCCGTGGCGGCAATCCTGTCGCCGTCCTGATCATCGACAGCTTCGTCACCGTCGTCCGCAGCACGCCTCTCCTGATTCAGCTGTATCTGCTTTTCTATGTGCTTCCACTTTACGGGCCGTCGTTCAGCCCCTTGTTTACGGGCATCCTGGGCCTGGGGTTGCATTACAGCAGCTACATCTCCGAGGTCTTCAGGGCTGGCATCGATGCTGTCCCCCGCGGGCAGTGGGAAGCCTGCATCGCCCTTCAATTCTCGCGTGTAAAAACCTGGACGAGAATAATCCTACCGCAGGCTTTTCGCATCGTCCTGCCGCAAATCGGCAACTACCTCATCTCAATGTATAAGCATGCGTCCCTTCTCGCCACGATCACAGTGGTCGAGCTTCTCGGAGCGGCATTGAACTTTGCCGGTGAAACGTTCCGATACTTCGAAGCCTTCACGCTTGTCGGCATCATATACTTCGTGATCGGCTTCGCATTTTCACGTCTTGTCCGTTACCTGGAGCAGAGAACGACTTACGGCCGGGCCTGAGTGCAAAGGTCGTTTGTATGCTTCCTGCTCCTTATCGAGTGCTGAGAATGGACCATCAGAGCGCAACTGCCTCCCAAACGCCGCTGGCGGCTGAATTCGTGAATGTCTCGAAGTCGTTCGGTGCATTCACGATCATCGACGATCTGAACCTGCAGATCAGGCCGTCAGAGCGCGTCTCGCTGATCGGCCCGAGCGGCTCCGGGAAAACCACGATCCTGCGTCTTCTGATGACCTTGGAGCGACCCAACGAGGGTGAGATCAAGGTGTTTGGAGACATCCTTTCGGCCGGCGGCGAAGGATCTGCGAAAGCTCGACCGGATCGGGAATTCAGAGCGATCCGCGGCAAGATCGGCATGGTGTTCCAGCAGTTCAACCTGTTCCMGCACATGACCGCGCTCGAAAACGTCATGGAAGCGCCGGTGCAGGTGCTCGGAATGCAACGCCAGGAGGCCCGAGACCTTGCCGAGAGTCTCTTGAAACGGGTCGGCCTGGCCGAAAAAGGCGCCTCCTATCCATCGCAACTGTCAGGTGGCCAGCAGCAGCGCGTCGCGATCGCGCGGGCCTTGGCCATGAAGCCCCAGATCATGTTGTTCGACGAGATCACGTCTGCGCTTGATCCCGAGGTCATCGGTGAGGTCCTCGAGGTTGTCCATAATCT
>NZ_JBFTLD010000283.1:0-8487 GCF_056396265.1 Allobosea sp. 05T422_2
GCGTTTGGCGGCGAGGGCGACGATGTCATGTTCGGCAGCGACACCTCCTTCAACAACTTCGACAACACGCTGCGGGCGAGGCCGGCAACGACGAGCTGCATGCCGGCGCGGTCGGCACATCCATGAACGGGGAAGGCGGCTCGGATTGGCTGATCAGCGGTGCGGCCGACGACCAGATGGAGGCCGGACGCGACGAGTTCGGTTTCGAGCTGGACAATGCGCAGGATCTGTTCGTCTACAGCGGAACCGGGCGCTGGAGCGAGGAAGGCAGCTTCTTCGGCGACACGGTGTCCGGCTTCCAGGATGGTTCGGACCTGTTCGACCTGCGCGGCAGCGGCCTRCAATTCTCCGACCTGTCGATCGTCAACGAGGAATTCGAAACGACGATCACCTCGGTGCGCGGGAATATCTCGGTCTTCGTGAATGCCGGGCAGGAGGTTTTCCTCGACCAAGATGATTTCCTGTTCGACCCGGCGCCCGCGCCGTTCTCGACCGATCCGCTGTTTATCTAACGGGCTCGGAGGCTAACGATTTCACCCGGAACAGGAGCCCAAGCGGTCCATCCTGTTCCGGACTTGGGCCACCCTCCGCCGAACTTTGCCCCAGACACCGGATGAGAGCCTCGATTGGGTCGGACATCACTACCGAGCCAGAAATGGGCGCTGGTAGGATGGCAGCCTTCCTCGCCCTGTCGACGAGATTGCGCAGCTTACCATGAGAAGCGTCGCCGCGGCCATCGAGCTGATGCTTTAGCGCCAGCTCGAACGCACCAAACGCCTGCGCTTCGCGTCATAGTCGAAAAAGGCGTAGATGATGGTGTTTCGCGCGCGATCGAAACCCGCCACCACATCAGCCGGTGCGGTCCATTTGAGGCCGAAGGCAGCCAATACGTCATGATGGTCCGCGAGGGTCATCCGGCGGGTTACACCGTTCTGGACAACACAGAGATCGGCAAAGCGCGGGTCAGGCTGCAAAATACTCTCGACTGTCTTGAAGGCCATGTGACTGATCCGGTTCAGAGGGACGACATGCCGTCTAGATCATGAGACTGAGCTGGTCCGGGTCCTCGTGCTGTTCGCCTTCAAAGGACGACAACGTGACGCCTATCAACCGGATGCCTTTTTGGGTCGGGAATAGTGGATCGAGGAGGCCGCACGCGATGCTCTCCACCTCCGATGCTGATCCCGGCGGCAGGCCGACTGTGCGGCTGCGCGTGATCTGCTGAAAACCGGCGTACTTCACCTTCAAGGTCACGGTTCGCCCGTGCAGCCCCTTCGCTACGCAATGGCGCCAGACCTTTGCGACCAACGGTGTGACCTCGGAGTGCGCCGCCTCGAGGTCGAAGATATCGACCGCGAAGGTATCCTCGGCGCCGACCGATTTCCGCTGCCGGTCGGGCTGGACCGGGCGCTCATCGATCCCGCGCGAGATCCTGTAATACCAGGCGCCGGACTTCCCGAAATGCTCCTGCAGGAAGGCGAGTGGCTTCGCCCTGAGGTCGGCGCCTGTCAAAATGTCGAGCCGCTCCATCTTGGCTGCGGTGGCCGGTCCGACCCCGTGCAATTTCTTGACCGCGAGCGCCTCGACGAATGGCGGTCCCATGCGTGGCGTGATGATGGCCTGGCCGTTGGGCTTGTTCAGATGGCAGTGCTGGGAGTTGCCGAACGATGCCTTCCGCCCGTCACCGAATTTTTCGGAGGCATCAAAAAGCCTGTTCAATTCAGTTGCTTAGGTGGCCTCGGGTGGTCTTGCCTACCCATGCCGAATATTGGCTGTGGGGGGTACGGCGAGATAGAGGATGCGGCCGCGCAGCCAACGCGGCTGAGTTCGGACAGGATCCGTGACCGCCCCTCGCTTCACGAAGTGGCGCTGGCGTTTGTCGGCTAGGCGTGGTCGGGCGGGCCGCTGCTCAGGTTCCGTTTGGCCCGCCACCTCTGGCTTCCCATGTCAGAATGGCGAGAGCCAAATTCTCGAGTTCGACCTCAGCCATCGGATGACGAGCAGCAGCATGGAGGTCGCAAGCTCGGGCACAGGMGCGAATATAGTCCGCCTCCGAACTCAACATTACGGAGCGGCGACTTGGGTAGGCTGGGGCCCGGTTTCGCCTGCGGTCTGGTCGTTCTTGACGCATGCCAGGCTCCCCTGCGTTGTGCCTCCGCGGGTCTGCGCGATGGAATGCGCAGTGAGAATCGCCAAAGAAAGCCGACGACGAAAACCTGTGATGGAGCCGCTCCGAGGAGCAATCCCACCATTTCGGATCCGCTAAAAGCGGAGAACATAATGCTGCTCGCTGTTCACATCTTGGAATAGCGGCAAACGTCTCGGATCGCGCCCCCTCCTTAGTATAGGTCGCAGTAGTCTCACCGAACGGTATCGGCCAAGACGGAGCGGCACGGCTGGCCATAGGCATGGGCTCGGCGGAGCGCGCTTAATCGCTGGCGTCCGACAACCGGTGCTTCAAAACGGCATTAGGTAGCAAAAACCACCAGACCTGATCCAGTCGGTTTGGTAGCTTCCGGCTCCCATTGACGGAGCGGGAGCAGGTGAGAGTTGACGAGGAACTGAAGCGGAAGCGCGCCGAGCTGCTTGACGAGGTCGAGGAATTGAAAGCCAAGATTCAGGCGATCGATGGACAGGTCTCGGCGATCGACCAGGTGATCGCGATCTACGATCCGGCCTATGCCCCGCAGGGATCAGCGGCAACGAAGCCGCAGCGGCCAAGGGCACCCAAACAGCTCCCTCCCGAATTCGCACGGATCAACAAGAACGAGGCCATCCTCGAGGTGMTCCGCGAGGCGGAGCACCCGCTTTCGACGGCGGACTGCACCTTCCGGATCGTAGAGCGCAACGGTGCCGATGCGGACGATCCGTCTATGCCGCGTTTCCTGACGCAGGTCTCCGCCACTTTGATCGCCCTGACCAAGCGCGGCCGCGTACGCCAAGCGGGCACCATCGACAGCCGAAAGCACCTATGGGAGATCGCAGCTTAGGCTGCGGCGCTTCCATCCCAGATCAGCTCGGGCGGTTTGTTGCCCTGCCAATAGCCGCACAGGTACCGCGACGTCGGTCGCCTCAGCGCCTGCCCCAGCAGGGAACGCGTCAGCCCGCCATTGCTCATCCGCCTCGTGTCTTCGCGCCAGGCGATGTCGGCCGCGTACCAGTCGAGATATCGCGTCGAGAAGCGATGGTGGATGCCGACATAGGCCCGCTGGATCCGACTGAAGAAGCTCTCGACGACGTTGGTGTTCGTGCCATCTTCGGAGGAATACGCCTCGGAGTGGTTCACCCGACCCATGCGGTTCAGGCCGACGACATCGTTGTAGCTCCCGTGCTCGTCGGCGAAGACCTTCGCGTTCCGGGAGACGTGGTCGCGAACCGCAGCCCAAGCGGCATCGCCGTCCTCTTCTCGGATCACTCGGGTGAAGGTCCGGCCGGACATGCCCCGCTGCCGGATCGCCAGGATGCAGAGGCGGTCCGGGCTGCGGTTCTTCTTCAGGCGCCGATCGACGCGATCCTCGGCCTTGTTCTTGGGCCGCACGTGGCCGCCGGCGTACTTGCCGTCAATCTCGACCTCGCCGTCGAGCACCATCTCCTCGCGGCGCGACGCCACGGTCTCCCGGAGCTTCATCAGGAGCACCCAGGCCGTCTTGTATTGGACGCCGAGCTCTCTGGAGAGCTGGAGGGCAGCCTTTCCCTTGACGGAGTTGGCGACGAACCAGATCGCGAAGAGCATCTTCTTGAACGGCAGCTTGCGCCAGGCGAACGCTGTCCCGGACGTCACCGTGAAGACGGAGCCGCATTCCTTGGCGGAGCACTTGAAGCGGCTCCGGATCATCTCGTAGCAGCGCAGGTTCCCGCAATGCGGGCAGTAGGCCTCGCCGTCCGTCTCAGGCCAACGGGCCTGCCGGAACCACTTGTAGGCCGTCCTCTCCTGGATGCGGGAGAGTTCGGTGATCGTCAGGTCGCGGACCTTGGGCGAAAGCAAGAAGTGCTGGCCGGGCCTCTCCATGGCTCAGCGCTCCCCTCGAGACGAGGGAGAGCGGTATTTCCCAGCCCCCGGCGAAGGCACGGAAGCTGAAACCCATGGTGATGAACGGCATGGTCATGCTCGGAGTCCGGTCCGGTATGGGGATTGTCATGATCGGGCAGCGGGAACCGTCGACGATCCAGGTGGGCGTCGCGGTTCAAGTCAGCGCTGTCATATGAGCCGATGCATGATCCGAGCTCATGCCAGGGGAACGGCGTGGAGTCGATCGGGATGCACGGCGTTGGTTAACGGCGACGCGACCGATAGTCGGCGCAGGCTCTCGCACTATTGTCCGAACGAACGTCAGCTTCCGGACCGAGATCGAAGGAGMAAAATCGACTCTGAGCTGGCATTATGAAATTCTGCTTCCGGGCAGTTCGATAACGTCGGCAGTCGAGTAGCGGGAATTGACCTATCCGGCTGTCGGAGCGCCCCCGATCATGAGTTATCCGTGGAGACCTGCCGCTCTCAGTTAAACCTTGAGCCTTGAAGCACTTGGCAAAGAGCCTTGCGTCGATCTTGGTGACGTCCGCGGCAACGTGCCGGGTCACGGCCATCGCGCTGAGGCTCAGGCGCTCGGCAATCTCGACACGCGAGATGTCGCGACGCTACTCCAACAGGGCGCGAACTTGCCCTGTTGGCCTTGCCCAAGGCGATCCGGTGCGGGTTCATGGGCACAGCACCACGCCGTTCTGAATCCAGCAGATCTCGGACGAGCCGCCGCTGCCGCCGAGCATCAGCACCGGGACAGCCAGCGAGCGCAGTCGGCGGTGTGGCCGGGAGACGGTCGCGGTGCGGTGATACACCCGGTATTCCCGGTGCCCCCGGGAGGCGTGCCGGCGCGACCGGCGGCGAGCCCAATCAGCTTCGACAGTATCGAGGCTGCTCATCTTCAGGTAATCGCCAGCAACGCTCTCGGCTTTGGGCGCGGCCTGCGCCTGTGCCGCAGTAGCGGCCAGAGCCAAGCAGATCGCGAACGGGGCAATCTTCGTGGGGTAATTCATCACAGTTCCTCGTGGCAGAGCGGGCTTCGCCGGATCGATACGCGATTGACCGTGCTGCCTCTTGTTGCTTTCGGCCAATATTTTGCTCGCCGCCTACATTGGTCCGGGGTGTTGGGCCCGGCCCGATTTCACCGCCCCGTTACCCGAGCAGACTTCGGCCGCCTCGCAACCGCGCGCCCGCTCCGCATCTACCCTTCGATCTCGGTCCGGAAGCAGACGCTCGATGAGGCGATAGCGCCTTGGCCAGGAGGCCCGCTTTCGGGCAGCTTAGCGACTTCCGCTTTCGACCCACCCTCGACCTTCGGAACGTCTGCTAATGGGTAAGGTCCCGGCGCGTCTGGGAACCGATGAGGACAGTGCTGGCAGGTTGTCGAACGACGCCTTCCACGCGTACCATTTTTGGCAATGCCGAGAGGCTAGAAACCCCTACAATTCAGATGCTTAGTGAGCCTTTGGTGGTCTTTGCTACCTAATGCCGCTTCAAAATGCGTTATGCAGTTTTGGCCCCGGGCCAGCGGATCACTTTTCCTGCCATCATCAGGCGATCGCGACCGCCATTCTTAGCCGCGTATAGTGCTCGATCGGCTGCTTCCACCAATGAAGCATGGTTGGTCGTGGTCGCGGCATTGGGCCAGATCGTAGCGCCGCCAATACTTGCCGTTGTGCGCCATGCGGCGACACTACCGTCTTCAATCTGGATTTCGTGGAGCGCCTCTAGAACCCTGGTCCCGACCTGCTCGCACCCGTCGGAATCCGTATTCGGGAGAAGAAGAGCGAACTCTTCTCCGCCATAACGGGCGGCAAGATCGGCCGACCTCAGAGCCTGGTTAGCCAGTACGCTAGCGATCGTCCGCAGGCAGCTATCTCCCGCTTGATGTCCGAACTGGTCGTTGAACATCTTGAAGTGGTCGATATCGATCATCAGCAGGGAAATAGGAGTGCCTTCCCTGCGCGCTCTCGCCCATTCCTGCTCTAGACGTTCGTCGAAGCAGCGACGGTTGCCAAGGCCTGTGAGCCCGTCGGAGGCGGCCAGAACGGCGAGCTTCGCCTCAAGGTCTTTGTGTTGCGTCATATCGCGGGAGAGAGCAACGAAACCATTGATAAGACCAGTGTCCGAATTCCTGGTTGGGCGCATTGTCGTCTCGACCCAGATCTCGGACTTCTCGCGATGGCGAATGCGATAGAGCATTCGCGCTTCGTCCATCTCACCTCGCTTCAGCGCTTCAATCGTTTGCTCGACTCGTGGTCGGTCCTCGTGATTGACGCCCGCCAAAGCCGAGGTTCCGACAAGTTGCGCGGGGGCCCAACCCAAAACGCGCGCTGAGGCTGGAGACGCATAAAGAATGCGTTCGTCGAAATCGATACGGGTCACCAGGTCGCTGGACTCTTCAGCCAGGAGCCGAAAGTCAGCCTCCTTTGCCGCGATTGCAGCGGCAAGACGCTGACGTGCGACGAGCTGCCGGACGAGATGGATACCGACAAGAGCAATGAACAGGGCGAGCCCAACGACGAAGGCTACACGTGTGATCACACCCTGGCGCCAGCGCGCAAGCACGTCGTGCTCCGCTTGTGTCGCGAGCAAGACGAACGGGAAGCGATCACTCACTTTGTAGAAGCTCAACCGCTGCAATCCGTCCAAGGGTGAGCGGAAGTAGTATGTTCCCGATGAAGCGCGAGGGATCTGTTCGCGAATAAGACGGGTCGTCGACAGATCCCTGCCTACAAAACTGCCGTCACCGACGCTTCGGGCAAGCAGAATTCCGTCCTTGTTGAGCAACGTGACGGTGCCGCGTGGCCCAATATCAAATCTCCTATAAAATTCTGCGAAATAGGCGACGTCGATTGTCGCAGCAACCACGCCGGCAAACCTGCCATCCCTGTGATTGAAGCGGCGCGATATCGTGATGATCCATTGACCGCCCGATCGGCTTTGCACAGGGGGGCCTAAGAAAGTTTGGCGGTCGTCGATATCGCGATGATGTTGAAAATAGGCGCGGTCACTATTGTTCAGCCCGGCGAGGTTTACGCTTTCCGTCGTCGCGACCCACTCGCCGATCTCGTCATAAACAAAGAGGCCGCGGATACGGCCTAGCGTGGTTCGACGATCGTTTAGGAAGCTCTGAAGGCCCGCTAGGGCCTCGGACTCAATGCCAGTTGATTCCAGGCGATTGGCAAGTCCAAGGAGCGTCGCGTCGGCGAGCTCCACCGAATCTTCGGCGTGCTGCGTAAGCGAGCGGGCGAGATTGGCCATGTCTATCTCGGCATTCTCCAGCACCGCTTCGCGCGCTGACCATTCTCGCCAGCCGCTAAGGATGAGAATCGCAAGACAGGCAATTGTCACGAACACGCCGGCCCAGAACGGGAGGCGAGAACGGTTCGCAATTTGCGTGTCGACGCCGGCCCTCATTGTGACGGGCCTCCTCTTAGTTGGCACCCGCTCGCTCGCGATGAAGCATCGGCGACGCGCTCGGCTGTAGTCTAAGTGTACATCATCGACATAATGAACCCCAGCTCACGCTTTCAACGATCGCCATCGCACTTGTTTCAACCCCAGCAGCCGCAGAACGATCAAGGCAAGGCCAACACGTGCAATGAGTTACCGCCGCTCAGGACCGGTCGCACTGACGCCTTCGAGCCCGAAGCGGCGAGGACACGGAACGTTCGCTCGGCCGCCAGCCAACGCGATTGGCGAGGGCTGAAAGCCCCGGGAACGCATTATGTCATTAAGACCATGAGGCGTGGCGGAGCCTCATCCAATCCATAATTCACGAATTATCTCTGCATCGGCGTGCCGACCTTGCCGATCAACTGATTGGGTGTCGCGAAGGCGTGCTCCGTCTGGCGCAGCGCATAGCCGGGCATCGGACTGAGGATCACGTCTTACCCACCGCGTGCTCCTGCAGTCGGATGCAGCAGCGCGACACGCTGCCCCTTCGTGACCGCGTCACCCAGCGCGACGAGATGTTCGACGAGGCCCGCTCGCGACGCCTCCGGCCCGGCCGTGAAATGCACGCCGGGGCTCCAACATAGCTGGAACCGCCACAAAGCGGCCGGCAGTGAAGCGCTTGATTGCCTAAGTTGATAGTAAGTGTAATAGCCCTGCGGCCTCTTATTGAGTAGGGCTCGCGTTTCGGCTCCGGGTTGTGGGCCTTTCCATCACTCCAATAGTCCCCCGGTCAAATCATGACGAGCCAGCAACGCGTTCTCATCACGGGTTCAGCAGCCGGAATAGGGCGCGCGATCGCCGATCGCTGCCGGCAAGACGGGTACGAGGTGGTCGGGATCGATCGGGATGAATCCGACATTCGTGCGGATTTGTCTGATCCACAGGCGACTGCCCTAGATGCCGTAATGGGCCGGCGCTTCGAATAGCCATTTTGGGTGGCTGTCCCTCAGAATGATGGTGTTGAAAACGAGGTCCGAGCGATCGGCCTCAAGCATCATGAGAGGAACAGC
>NZ_JBFTLD010000284.1:0-8359 GCF_056396265.1 Allobosea sp. 05T422_2
GCCGCGCACGATCAGCAATCTCATCGTCGACCAGACCGCGAACAATCCCGCTGCGATTGCGGCGGCCCTTCGCAACGCGCCGCGCACGATCAGCAATCTCATCGTCGACCAGACCGCGAACAATCCCGCTGCGATTGCGGCGGCCCTTCGCAACGCCGGCTCGGAAAACATCACGGCGGACACCGCGACCTTCCTGGCCGCGCTCCAGGCATTCAACGCTGTGAAAGCGGCTGCGGCGAGCGGAGTTGCCGCTCTGCAGACAGCGCTCGGTGCTTCACAGGCGGTCCTTGCAACCGCGGATGCCAATCTCGCCGCAGCGACGGCCGCTGCGAACACCGCCACCACGGCGGCCGCGTCCGCAGCAGGCGCGGTTACGGCTGCGCAACTGGGGGAATCGACCGCGCAGACGGCTTTGGCCTTGGCGGTCGCCGCGGTGCCGGCGGGTGAAGACCCTCTGGCTGATCCAGGCGTGCAGGCGGCTGTCATCGCGCTCGATAACGCCGTTCAGGTGCGGACGGATGCCGAAGCTGCGTTCGCAGAGGCGGACGCACTCGTTACCTCGACTCAGGCCGCTCTCGGCCCAGCCCAAACCGCCCAGACGCAGGCGGCGAACCACGTTGCGCTCGATCAGGCGGCCTTGAACGACGCGAATGCCCCCGTCGTCGCCGCCCAGGCGACCTTCGACGGCGTGGCCGACGACCTCGGCCTGACCATCGTTACCAGCCCGGGTCTCGACGGCCAGTTCGGCACGGCCGACGATAAGCAGGTCTTCGAAATCCCGAACATTGCTCCGGATGCCGGTCTGTCGGCGCCGTTCAACGCCTGGATGACCTTCTTCGGCCAGTTCTTCGACCATGGCCTCGATCTCGTGACCAAGGGCGGTTCCGGCACGGTCTTCATCCCGCTTCAGCCGGACGATCCGCTCTACGTGCAGGGCAGCCCGACGAACTTCATGGTCCTGACCCGGGCGACCAACCTGCCTGGTCCGGACGGGATCCTCGGCAATGCCGACGACATCCACGAGCACACCAACACGACCTCGCCCTTCGTCGACCAGAACCAGACCTACTCCTCGCATCCCTCGCACCAGGTCTTCCTGCGAGCTTACCAACTCATGGATACCGATGGCGCTGGAGTGGGAGGAGCGCGGCCAGTTGCGACCGGTGAATTGATCACCAATCGTAATCTGGGCGCTGACGGCAAGTTCGGAACCGCTGACGATATCGAAATTGGCGGTATGGCGACCTGGAAGGTGGTGAAGGCGCAGGCGCGCGACATTCTCGGCATCAATCTCACCGACGCCGATATCGACAGCGGTCCGCTGCTGGCGACCGACGCCTATGGCAATTTCATCAAGGGCCCGAACGGCTTCCCGCAGGTCGTGATGAAGGGGCTGGACGGCATCGGCGGCACCGCTGACGACATCCTCGTCGAGGGCAATCCGCTTGCGCCGATCTCCCTGACCAATGCCGTGCGCACCGGCCACGCCTTCCTCAACGACATCGCCCACAACGCCGTGCCGGTATTCGCTGGTCTCGGTGCCGACGGGGTTGCCAACACGGCTGAGGACCTTGTTCCCGATGGCGATGTGTTGACGGGAAATCCCGTGCCGGTGAATCAGCAAGGTAACAACCTCGCTTACGACAACGAGCTGCTCGACGCGCATTACATCGCCGGCGACGGCCGCGTGAACGAGAATATCGGCCTCACCGCCGTCCACGCGATCTTCCACTCCGAGCATAACCGGCTGGTCGAGCAGACCAAGAATACGGTGCTGACTTCGGGCGATCTCGCCTTCCTCAAGGAATGGCTGATCCCCGGCACCGAGCCGGCGACATTCCCGGCCAATCAGGCGGCGATCGACGCCCTGCAATGGAATGGCGAGCGCCTGTTCCAGACGGCGAAATTCGGCACCGAGATGCAGTATCAGCATCTGGTCTTCGAAGAGTTCGCCCGAACGATCCAGCCGAATGTCGACCTCTTCTTTGCGCCGACCCAGGTCTATGACGTCGACCTGGATCCCTCGATCGTCGCGGAGTTCGCGCACACGGTCTATCGTTTCGGCCATTCGATGCTGACCGAGACGGTCGACCGCTTCACTGCGGATTTCGACGTCGTCTCGTCCGATCCCAGCAATCCCGACCAGCAGATGGGCCTGATCGCTGCCTTCCTGAACCCGCTCGCCTTCGCTGCCAGCGGAGCCAATCCGGAAGACGCAGTCAGCGCGATCGTCCGCGGCGTGACCCGCCAGGCCGGCAACGAAATCGACGAATTCGTCACCGAGGCGCTGCGCAACAACCTGCTCGGCCTGCCGCTCGACCTTCCCGCGATCAACCTCGCGCGCGGCCGGGACGTCGGTATTCCCTCGCTGAACGAAGTCCGCCGGCAAATCTATACGTCGACCGGCGAAGTCCRGCTCAAGCCCTACGCCAGCTGGGCGGATCTCGTTCAGAGCCTGAAGCACCCGGATTCGCTGATCAACTTCATCGCCGCCTACGGCACGCATTCGTCGATCACGGGCGCGGCCACACTTGTGGACAAGCGTGCGGCCGCCATGTCGCTGGTACTCGGTGGCGCCGGCGCACCTGCCGACCGTCTCGACTTCCTGAACGGTACGGGGGCCTGGGCCAGCGGCGCCAATGGTGTCACCATCACCGGCGTCGATGCCATCGATCTCTGGATCGGCGGTCTCGCCGAGGAGAAGATGCCCTTCGGCGGCATGCTGGGCTCGACCTTCAACTTCATCTTCGAGAACCAGATCGAAAAGCTGCAGGATGGCGACCGCTTCTACTATCTCGAGCGCACGTCCGGCCTGAGCTTCAATGCGGAGCTCGAGAGCAACTCCTTCGCCAAGCTGATCATGGCGAATTCGTCGGCGACCCATCTCCCCGGCGTGGTCTTCACGACACCCGGTTTCACGCTCGAGGTCGATCCGACCAAGCAGCACACCGGGCTCGGCGCGACCGGCAACGACGACCCGACAAACGGCGATCCGTTGCTTCCGCTCGTCATTCGCGACAACCCGAATACGGCCGGGCCCGACAGCAACTATCTGCAGTATACCGGTGACGAGCATGTCGTTCTCGGCGGTACCGCCGGCAATGACATCCTGATTGCGAGCGAGGGCGACGACACGATCTGGGGCGATGGCGGAAATGACCGCATCGAGGGCGGCGACGGCAACGACCAGCTGCGCGGCGGCGCCGGCGACGACATCATCACGGACACCGGTGGTGACGACAACATCCAGGGTGGCGACGGCAACGACGTCCTCCATGGCGGCAACGGCGTCAACCTGATCATCGGCGGTTTCGGCAGCGATTTCATCGTCACTGGCGAGGACGCATCGGAGGCCATTGGCGGCCAGGGGAACGACTTCATCCTCGGCAGCAAGGCCAATGAACAGGATATGGGCAACGAGGGCGACGACTGGATCGAGAAGGGCACCACCGACGGCGCGCCTGGTGACAATTTCGATCCGCTCGGCAATGACCCGGTCATCGGCAATGACGTCTTCATCGGCGACGGCGAGAACGACAAGTTCAACGGCGAAGGCGGCGACGACATCATGGCCGGCAAGACCGGCTTCGGCGATCGCTATATCGGCGGCTCCGGCTATGACTGGGCGATCTACAAGCCCAACACCACCGGCGTCTATATCGACATCTCCGACCGCTTCTTCGATCAGCCGCCCGTGCCCGGTGGGTCGACCTCGCTTAGCCGCTTCGACTTCGTCGAAGGCCTCTCCGGCTCGGATTTCGGCGATGTCCTCAATGGCGATGACTCCGATGCCACCACCCTGCCAACTGCAGGTGCGACCGGCAGCGTGATGACCAATATCGATCTGATCGACGGTCTGCGCGCTCTGCTTCCCAATAGCGCCGCAACCTTCTTCGATGGTGGTAACATCATCCTCGGCGGCAAGGGCAGCGACATCATCCAGGGCCGCGGCGGCGACGACATTATCGACGGCGACCGCTACTTGAACGTGCGCATCAGCGTTCGACATAATCTGGACGGTAGCGGCCCCGAGATCGCGACCTTCGACAGCATGGAGCCGATGGTTCCGTTGATGCTGAACGGCACCTATAATCCCGGCCAGCTCAGGATCGTTCGCGAGATCCTGAGCTCGAATACCACCGATTTCGATACGGCCAAGTTCTCGGGCCTGCGGGCGAGCTACACGATCACGCCCAACGCCGACGGCTCCGTGACCGTTACGGACAATGTTGGCACTGATGGGACGGATACGCTCCGGAACATCGAGCGGCTGCAGTTCGCGGATCAGTCGATCGTGCTCGGCGGCGCGAACAACCAGCCCGTGGGCCGGCCGGTCATCGTTGATAGCACAACCACCAACGTCGGCATTCAGGTCGGCGACGTCCTGACTGTGAGCCTGGCCGGCTTGAATCTGGCGGGGCTGACGGATGCCGACAATCCGGGCGGGCTCGTTCCAGCCGCACCCATTTCCTACTTCTGGCAGGTCGATGACGGCACCGGTTTCGCCGATATCGAGCTCTTCGGCGCCGGCGAGGTGGAGCGCGCGCATGGCCCGAGCTTCACGGTCACGGATGGCGAGAACGGGCTGCCGATCAGGCTGCGCATCGTCTACCAGGATGCCCATGGCGTGCTCGAGGAGGTGTTCTCGCTCCCGACCGCGACTGTCGGCACCAATATCCCGACGGATCCGGCCATCCTCGGAACGCGCGGCAATGACGTGCTCGTCGGCACTGCCGGGGCCGATATCATCAACGCTGATCGCGGTGACGACACCGTCACCGGTCTTGCAGGCAATGACACGATCGACGCAGGCCGCGGGGCCGATACGGTTGACGGCGGCGACGGCGACGACACCATCCTCGGCGATCGCGACAACGACATCCTCAATGGCGGAGCCGGAAACGACACGATCGATGGTGGCCGCGGTGACGACACCATCAATGGCGGCCTGGGCAATGACACGATCCTTGGCGATCGCGGCGATGATCTGATCATCGTCGGTTCGACCGAAGGGCGTGACATCATCGACGGCGGCCGTGACACCGACACCGTTCGGATCGTGGGGAATGCGACTGCTGAGGTTTTCCAGATCTATGCGGCAGCCAATGCGCCGGCCGCGTTCAATCTCAACCCGGCAACGGAGATCGCCATCGTCCGCAATGGCGTGGTGATCGCGGAGCTGGCAAACATCGAGGAAATCCAGATCACCGGTGGTGGCGGCGGCGATACCTTCCAGGTCCTCGGCAATTTCGCGGCGACCACCTTGTTCACCAACACCATCACGATCGATGGTTCGACGGGCGACGACACCGTCAATATCTCGGCGCTAACCTCGGCACATCGCATCGTCTTCAAGTCGATGGGCGGCCATGACACGATCATCGGGACCTTGCGGCCTCAGGATGTCATCGAACTGGCGCCCGGTTCGACGCTCGCCAACTACACGAGCACGAACAACGGCAACGGCACGACGACCCTGACGAATGGCGGCCATACCATCACCTTCGCGACCCTGCCGGGCGGCGCGTCGCCGACCTTCGCGAATTCCGGCGGCAGCGGTGGCAACGGCGGTGGCGGAAATGGGGGCGGCACGGGAGGCGGAGATGGTGGAGGCGACGGCGTCACCGGCGCGTTCGAACTCACCGCCGGCGACCTTTCGGGGCTGAAGCACCTGGTCAACGGCCAGGACGTTCCTGGCGATGACGACACGGTGCCCGGCGTGCGTGATCTCAGCGGCCACGGCAACAATGTCGCCCATCCCGATTACGGCGCGGCGGACGAGCACTTCATCCGGCTGACCGAAGCCCGCTATGGCGAATACGACGCGGCGACCGGCAACAACCAGATCAACCCGATCTTCGAGGGGCTGGATCCGCGCAATATCAGCAACATCCTGGGTGTGCAGGAAGCCGACCTGCCGAAGAACAGCAACGACGCCAATATCTTCTTCATGGCCTTCGGCCAGTATTTCGACCATGGCCTCGACTTCCTGCCGAAGGGTGGCAACGGCACGATCCAGATCGGAGCTCCCGGGAACGGTGCGCCCGGATCAGGCAACCCGGCCGATCTCACCCGGGGCACGGTCGACGAAATCGTCGATGGCGTTCCCCAGCATATCAACCGGACCTCGCCCTTCGCGGACCAGAACCAGGCCTATGGCTCGAACGGGCTCGTCGGCCAGTTCCTCCGGGAAGGCGACGGCGATGGCGGTCTCGGCTCGATGCTSCTGGCGGGAGGGCCGGATCCGTCTGACCCGAACTTCCGGTTGCTGCCGACGCTGCGCGAGCTGATCCTCGAGCATTGGGAGAACAACACCGTCTTCACCGGCCTGCCGGGCGGCCCGGTCGCCTTCCAGACCTATTTCGCGGGGCTGGTCAACGGCGGGGTGATCAACACCACGATGGCGGCGACCATGGCGTCCAATTTCATGGGCACCGGACATGCGCTGCTGCTCGATGCCAATCCGTTCATCAGCGTGCTCGACCACTATATTGCTGGCGACGGCCGGGCGAACGAGAACTTCTCCCTGACCGCGATGCACACGATCTGGGCGCGCAACCACAACTTCCACGTCGAGAATCTGGTGGAGGCCGGCTTCCAGGGCACACAGGAGGAGCTCTTCCAGGCGGCCAAGATCATCAACGAGGCCGAATACCAGCGCGTCGTCTTCGACGAGTTCGCCGATCATCTCATCGGCGGCATCAAGGGCGATGGCGACCACGGCCATGGCGACTACAATCCAGATGCGACGGCCGCCATCTCGCATGAGTTCGCGGCGGCCGTGTACCGGGTSGGTCACTCCCTGATCGGCCAGACCATGACCGTGCTCGATGCCGACGGTCAGCCGAAGCAGGTGGCGCTGTTCGACGCCTTCCTGAAYCCGACGAACGACGCCGGCGCCTTCACYGCTCCCTTGCCCCCCGGCTACGTCCCGCAGCCCGGCTATGAGCAGCTCGGCGTGGGATCGATCCTGGGCGGCATCATCAGGCAGCCGGCGGAGGAGGTTGACTTCAACATCGTCGACGCRGTGCGCAACGATCTGGTGCGGATCAATGCCGACCTSTTCGCCTTCAATGTGGCMCGCGGCTGGGATGTCGGGCTGGGAACGTTGAACCAGGTGCGTTCGGATCTTGCCGCTTCGCAGGATCCCTATGTCTCCGAGGCCGTCGGATATGCCGGAAAYCTCTCRCCCTATACCTCKTGGGAGGACTTCCAGCAGCGCAACAATCTGAGCGATGCAGTGATCGCCCAGTTCAAGCAGGCCTATCCSGACCTCGTCCTGGACGCCRAYGAGATMGCKGCCTTCCAGGCGATCAACTCGAATATCAGCGTGGCCATCCAGGCCGACGGCACCGGCATCGTGAAGGGGATCGACCGGGTCGATCTCTGGGTCGGTGGCCTTGCCGAGACGCATATCAATGGCGGCATGGTCGGGCAGACCTTCTGGGTCGTGCTGCATGAACAGTTTGACCGCCTGCAGGAGGCCGACCGGTTCTACTATCTCGACCGTGTCGAGAACTTCGACTTCTACGAGAATTTCATCGACRGCCAGGAGTTCGCGGACATCATCGCCCGCAATACCAGCCTGACCAATCTGCCGGAGAACATCTTCGAGACCGTCGTTGGCGATGACGGCGACAACGGTACCGGCACGGGTGACGGCGACGGCGACGATGACGACGATGACGACGATGACGGCACCGGCAACGGAGATGGCGACGACGATGATGACGACGGCGCCGGAGACGGCGACGACGATGACGACGATGACGACGGCGCCGGTGATGGCGACGATGATGACGATGACGACGACGGCGCCGGAGATGGCGACGATGATGACGACGATGACGACGGTGCCGGCAATGGCGACGATGACGACGACGACGATTGCGGCTGTGACGACGACGACGATGACGACGGGGCTGGCACGCCGGCTCCCGGTCCGGGGACGGCTCCTGGGACGCATGTCGGGACGGGGCTGAGCGATGTCCTGATCGGGGCAGCGGGGGCGGACAACCTGATCGGCCAGGGCGGCGACGATGTCCTGATCGGTGCGGGCGGCGACGACACGATCTCGGCGGGCGATGGCAACGACTTCGTCGATGCCGGGGAGGGCCGTGACGTGGTCTTCGGCGGGGCCGGCGACGACGTGCTGCTTGGCGGGGCTGGCAACGACCTGATCGATGGCGAGGCCGGCAACGACCGGATCTTCGGTGGCACGGGCGACGACCGGATCACGGCCGGGGCCGGCGACGACACTGTGGTGGCGGGTGCGGGCAACGATGTGATCGTGGCTGCGGTCGGCGACGGCAACGACGTCTATTTCGGCGATGACAGCGACGGCGGCACGGGCATCGAC
>NZ_JBFTLD010000285.1:0-8351 GCF_056396265.1 Allobosea sp. 05T422_2
ACTACCTTTCACTCTATGAAGGACAGAAATGCGATTAACGCGCTGCGACGCGCACTCACTAAGGCTGGTCTTCGTAATCACGGCGTTCGCCCTGATCGTAGCGGCAGTAATGGAGTGACTCGGACTCGCTGGCTCTCGGTCATGAGACCTTGGAGTGCCGCGCATCGTTCTTGCGACCATGCCCAACCAAGCCCTGTTAAAAGGGTGTCGCAAATCCGGGGTTTCAGGTCGCGCGTCACCATCCGAGGAGCGAGTTCATGGCCGACGAAGTGCGGGTCCGCTGTATGGTGGACGTGCTGATCCATATACTATCGCAACGTTGCTCCCATGGAGAGAAACCGCATCGACTCCCGATCGAAGCGATCATGGGAGGTCGCGTGATCAAGGACGGTCATGAAAGTCGCGGCCAGCCAATTCACAATTTGCGTGCTACCCTGCTGCCTGTCGGCGCGGAGAAGAAGTGATCAGAAAGCTCTCGAATCCCAAATGCGCTGCGAACCACATAACCTTTTCCGTAACTAGCCGCCCACAGCGGCAGGGCCGGTGGTCGTGAACGGTGGCGAATGGCTCACCACCCTGCGTTGTCACAAATGTGGAACGAGATGCGCGTAGGCGAGCTCCCCCTGGGGGATTGGGAAGGCGGAGATCCGATGACACCAGCCGTGCCGAATGTTGGATCGCTGAGGCGCATCCTGGTTGCAACCGATCTTTCGACGAGATCGGACAGGGCGCTCAGGCGGGCCACGCTCATAGCAAAACGCTTGGGTTCTTCACTTTGGCTCGTGCACGTCGTGGATGGCGATCTGCCTCATCGAATGATCGAAGCGGAGCGATCGGCGGCCATGGCCGTGCTCGAGGATACTGTTCGCACGACCTGCGAGGCCGATGGGGTGTCGGCCAATTTCGGGGTCGTGGTGGACGACACGTTCAATGGAATATTGTCTGCCGCGAATGAATTTGGCGCCGACCTGCTCGTCCTCGGCCCGCACCGCAGCCGCTTCCGGGACGTTTTCACTGGAACGACCGTCGAGCGTGTCGTTCGACGCAGCCGCATCCCAGTCTTGGTCGCGATCCAGCCGCCTTCAACTGCTTATGAGCGCACTCTCCTCGCTCTTGATTTTGACGATGCATCGAAGGCGGCAGCCCGGGGTGCCTTGCGCATGGGTATCTTCGACAAGTCCACCGTGAAGATATTGCATGCGTTTGATGCTCCGGCCCTCGGGCTGATGAAACGTTCAATTATGGATCCGGTAGCGATCGACGAGTACGTCGCGAAAGAACGAGTCGAGGCAATCGAGCGGCTTGAGGCGTATACCAAAGAGCTTGGAATTCCACCGACGCCAAGCGGCGTCGTTCTGCGTGAAGGCGGCCCGGCGCAAAGTATCCTGGATGGCGCCCGGGCTGAACGGAGCGATCTTATCGTCCTCGGGACCAGCAAGAAGAGCGGGGCGAAGCGGGTTGTGATAGGCAGCCTCGCCGAGCAGGTTCTTCGCGACGCCGAGCGCGACATTCTCATTATCCCGGTCGACAGCAACGTTGATGGAGCTTCGACCGCCGCGTCGCAAACTCGCGACCCGTTGGACAAAGCAGCGGGCGACCGCGAGCTCAGAGGGCAGTGATGAGGAGGCGATGCCCCACGAACTTCGCGCAAAGAGCACCGTAAKGGGTGCCGCAGCGAGCGCGACAGGAATGAGGATGAGTTCAGTTCCGCCTCGTTGTCAGAAATTGAGAACCCGCCGTGATGCGGCTTCCTCCACACTTCACAATGATGCCCTTGCCAAGGCTTCTTCCAGGGGGATGACAAATAGTTAGGGCTACTGGCATCCCCGCGATGTTGTTGATGATCCGCGCCTCAGCAGTTGATCCGCCCCCGCCGAGCGGTCCGGGTTGAATGTTAGTGGGCGGTTGGCCTGAGCGCCAGCGTGGGCGGCGTAGCTGGTGCGGGTTGCGCAGCCGGCCGCGCGGCCATGGCGGGAATGAAGACCTCCGGCGCGGGAGGCTTGTATCCGAGCGAACCGTGCGGGCCCAGCGTTTGAAGTGCCGCCGCCAGCTTTCGACGACGATCTTCGCCTCGGCGAGGGTGTAGAAGATCTCGCCGTCGAGGAGTTCGTCACGCAGCCTGGCATTGAAGGACTCGATGAAGCCGTTTTCCCAAGGGCTGCCGGGCGCAATGTAGGCGGTCTTGGCGCCAACCGCGCCGATCCATCCCTGCACGGCCTTCGCGACGAACTCCGGTCCATTATCTGACCGAATGTGCCCTGGCACACCGCGCAGGATGAACAGGTCCGAGAGCACGTCGATGACATCGATGGCCTTCAGGCGCCGGTTTACACGGATTGCCAGGCATTCATGGGTGTACTCGTCGATGACGTTCAGCATCCGGTATTTTCTCCCGTCATGGGTGCGGCCCTCGACGAAATCGTAGGACCAGACATGGTTGGGCCGCTCGGCGCGAAGACGAATGYAGGATCCGTCTCCCAGCCAGAGACGGCCGCGCTTGGGTTGGCGGGCCGGAACTTTCAGCCCCTCGCGTCGCCAGATGCGCTCGACCCGCTTGTCATTGACGACCCAGCCTGCCGTCGAGCGCAGCAGCTCGGCGATCTTGCGATAGCCATAGCGGCCGTAACGGCGGGCGAGTTCCACGATATCGGCGGTGAGTTGCTCCTCATCGCCGCGTCCGCGTGGAACCCGGCGGTGGGTCGAGCGATGCTGCCCGAGCACACGGCAGACCCGCCGCTCCGACACATTCAGGACGAGCCGGACATGCTCGATGCAGGCACGGCGACGCGCGGGGCTTACCAGTTTCCCGACGCGGCCTCCTTCAGGATCAGCTTGTCGAGCGTCAGGTCCGCGACGGCGCGGCGCAACCGGGCGTTCTCGGCCTCGAGCTCCTTCATCCGCTTCACCTGATCTGTCTTCAGCCAACCGAACTCACGGCGCCAACGGTAGTAGCTCACCTCCGTCACGCCGATCGAGCGGATCGCGTCGGCAACGGATTGCCCCTGCGAGACCAGCACATCGACCTGGCGCAGCTTCGCGACGATCTCTTCGGGTTTATGACGCTTCTTCGGCATTGCGGTCCTCCTGTCCGCCTCAAGACATACTTCAGGGTGGACCAATTCAACGGGGGTGGATCAGTAGTCGATCGTGCCCATACGTTGAACCGGAAAGCGGAACATACGCGATCGGTCCAGGTTGAAATCTCGGCTATCCGGAAACGTGAGTTGGGTCGGATGACATCCACGCGGAGCATGGACGCCTCCCCTTCATTGGTTGCCGAGTGGCCGCTCCCGTCTTCCGCGACGCTTGGGTCGTCAGTGCGAGCGAAGGGGATCGAACGCGAAATTCGGGCCCGACTGCCCTGGGCAGCGAGGACGTGCATCACGGCTGGGACGGGGCGTATCGCATTGCGTATGTCAGAGGCCGAGACAGATGTATTCAGGGCCGCCTCGGTGTGCATCGCCGACACGCTGGGCGGGATCGCAGGGCTACCCGTACTTCCAAGCGAGGCAGAGGATATTCTGACGATCTCTTCCCGCGAGCGTCACAAGTCGGTGAAAGACGGTCGCCTCAAGAGCATCGGGACACGGACCGTCAAGCTGCGCGGGCGCGCAAAAGCCGTGACGTTCCACGTCTTCGACCCGCGGCAGATCGAGGCCGTGCTTGATGGGGACCTGCCGGCCATCTGGAGAGAGGAGGATGCGCAGGCGCTCGCCGATACCCGGCGGCGTGCGGCGGGGAAGGCCGCGCGGACCCGTGCGGGCAACGGCCAGGGCAAGGCTGGCGACGCCAGAAATGCCCGGGAGGACGCCGCCCGGTCGCAGTTGGACGGCTGGGATGTCTTCGAGGCGGAGGGACTGCTGCGCTAGCAGAACCCCAAATTGGCCATGCGACTTCACCCGCGTAACGGCCGGTCAGGACAATGATGGATACGCAAGCCGCGAAGCGGAAAGCACCTGGATCCGAAGAACGTCGCGAACGGCGGCGGCTGCGCCGAGAGAAGCAGCGGACAGAGAACATTGGGCGCGCCGAAAAAATGCGTGCCGCTCGCCTTGCGGGGACAGTCGCAAAGAGCGGGAATACCTCCTTGGAGGCATCGGTCTATGTCGGCTGCTCGGGATGGTTCTACTGGAAATGGGGTGGACAATTCTACCCGGCGCAGATGCCAACGGGCGAATGGTTCAGCCACTACGCGAAACAGTTCGACACTGTCGAGATCAATGCGTCATTCTATTCGTGGCCAACCGTTGCAAACGTGAAAAACTGGCTTCGTCAACCCGGCGATCGCAATTTCATCTATACGATCAAAGTATGTGAGCTGATCACTCATATCAAAAGGTTTGAGGGCACCAAGACCCTCGTAAAGGACTTTGGGGCGATAGCCGACATTCTCGGGCCACGAATGGGCTGCCTCCTTTTCCAGCTTCCGCCGAGCTACAAGTTCACAAAAGTGAGGCTGACCAGGATTCTGAGCCAGCTCGATTGGGCGCGGCGCAACGTCGTGGAGTTCCGTCACTCGAGCTGGTGGAATGAAACGGTGTACGCGGCTTTTCGTGAGACAGACACGATCTTCTGCTCATGCAGCGGACCCCGACTTCCGGATGACCTGGTGCGGACCGCCGATGAAGTCTACCTGCGGCTCCACGGTCCCGAACGATGGTACCGGCATGATTATTCAGACAGCGAACTGAAAATCTGGGCCGACAAAATCCACGCGAGCGGTGCCAAGAGAGCGTGGATCTACTTCAATAATGACTGTGAAGGTTTTGCGCCAAAGAATGCTCTGGCAATGCGGCGCTTGCTCGAAAATCGACTGTCACACGATCAATCGCCTGTTGCCGCCGAGCCTGGTGCGAAGGCACCGGATGCGTAGATTTCTGCCAGAATCTGGCGCCGACCGGGGACGGCCCGTTCGCCCGGGCTGGCGGGGAAAGTGGTGGGGGAACTTCCGGCTTTCTGAGACATTGGAAAAATATCGGTGCTCGCCAGATCCGATCGCCTCACTTGAGCGAGGGATGAGTCAGGTGATCGTGTCATGGCCGACGCGGCCTATGACGCCTGATCCCCTCAGGCGAAAGATTGCCAAGAAGGGCGCCATCGCCGTCATTCCCAACAACCCGTCACGGGCGCGCAAATATCCCCTCGACAAGCACCTCTACGCCCAGCGCCACCTGATCGAATGCTGCTTCTCGAGGCTCAAGCAGTTTCGTCGGGTCGCGACGCGGTTCGAAAAGACGGCCAAACACTACCTCACCGTCGTCACAATCGCCGCCATGGTCCTATGGATCAGATAAATGTCCACAGATCCTAGCGATCATGCCTTCCACGCGTCACCGGCTTTCGGCAACACCAAGAAGCCTGGAACCTTTACTATAGCTAAGGGCGGAACGATTCAAGGTTCGGCAGTTCTAGAAGATCGGGCCGCTGCGGAGCGAAGGGGCGGCTCCAGAAGCGTGACCCACRCAGACCGAAGCGCCAGGGCTGCTCGGGCGCTTCGGAAATGCCTATGCGAGTGCCGCTCACGATTGAGGGCCTTTCACTCGGGGCTCGAACGAAGAAAGGGGGTTCCGTCAAACTCAGGCCGTTGTAGACATCGGTTATTCCAAGCGCGCTTGCGAGCCGCCCGGGTCCGGAGCAGATATTTCTGTCCGTCCCTCGCCGCATGATCATCTTATCGATGCCGACCTCCGGGGCTATCGCGCGGATCAAAACGGCGCCATGGCCCTCCGCAACCACGTTGAAACACCAATGCAAGCCGTAGGAGCGGTAGACATAGGCGTGCCCAGAATTGCCAAACATCGTTGCGTTGGCGGGAGTGCGGCCGCGATAGCTGTGTGATGCGGGATCGTCACGAAGATAGGCCTCGGTTTCGACGATCGTGCCACCCACACCGTCGACAAGCAGCAGCGCTCCGATCAGCCTTTTCGCAAGCTCGACGGCGTCAGCGCACTCGAAAGAGGCAGGCGAATGAGGCATCTGGACTCGTCAGGGCCCTTTTGATCACTGGTACGTCGGCGGCAGCCGCCGGAATGTTAGAAGAGAACAGCGGGCCTTACCTATCGATCCCGCGCCGAATGCTCATCGATAAAGAGAGCGAAATGGGCTCAGTTCGGCCGCATGACGGACTTGAGGTTCATGAACTCGTGCAGACCGTGAGTGCCAAGCTCTCGTCCGTGACCAGACGTCTTCATGCCGCCAAACGGCACCTCGGGCGAGGAGGCGAGCATCTGGTTGATCGCAGTCATGCCAGCCTCAATCTCGCGCACGAACCGCTCCTGTTCGCCGACATCATTCGTCCAGACCGACGAGCCCAGTCCATAGGGAATGGCATTCGCGATCCGGATCGCGTCGCCGATGTCCTCAGCCTTGAACAGCATGGCTATGGGGCCGAAGATCTCCTCTTTCATGAGGTCGCCCTCGAGAGGCACGTCGACCAATATCCCCGCTGACATATAGGCGCCCTTGCCGGGCAGCGCCTGGCCGCCGAACAGAAGCTTGGCGCCCGCCGCCTTCGCCGCGGCGAGCTGGTCGAGGACCGTTTCGCGCTGTTCGAAACTCGAAAGTGGGGCCATGTTTGACGCCGCGTCCATCGGGTCGCCGGCCTTCACGGYCTGCATCGCAGCAGARAACTTCTCCCGGAATGCTTCGTAGATGTCGGCATGGACGATCATCCGCTTGCCGCAAATGCACGACTGGCCGCTGTTTTGGATGCGAGCCGTCACGGCCTGTTTCACCGCCGCGTCGAGATCGGCCGACGGCATGACGATGAAGGGGTCGGAACCGCCGAGTTCCAGCACGACCTTCTTCAACGCCGCGCCCGCCTGCTCGGCCACTGCGCGTCCGGCTGCCTCGCTGCCCGTTAGCGTAACCGCGACGATGCGCCTGTCCGCAATGAGGCCGGCGACGGCGGAGGACTTGATGGCAAGATTCTGGAACACGCCGTCGGGTGCGCCGGCGGCGATCACCATCTCCTCCATCAGCCCGGCGACGCCCTGGACGATGCTGGCATGCTTTAGCAAGCCGACATTGCCCGCCAGGATCGTTGGCGCAAGGAAGCGGACGGCCTGCCAGTAGGGGAAGTTCCAAGGCATGATCGCCAACACAGGCCCCTGCGGCAGGTAGCGCACCTCTGCGCGGCCGCCGCTCGCCATAGCGATCTCGGTCGGCTCAAGCATTGCGGGGCCGTTCTGCGCGTAGTGACGGAAGGCCGCGGCGCTCTTCTGCACCTCGGCGATGGCCGACGCATGGGTCTTGCCCATTTCCCGGACTGCCATCACAGCAAGTTTCTCGCTGTTAGCCTCGTATTGCTCGGCGATCTTCTCCAGCAATGCGGCGCGCTCCGCGATCGGCCTCGCACGCCAGTGCCGGAAGGCCGCCTCCGCCTTGACGATCTTGCTCTCCACCTCCGGTGCGGCCAGTTCGGGATAGGTGGCGATCTCGTCGCCGGTTGCAGGATTGACGCCGCGAAACATGTTGGCTCCTTCGCAAGTGTGCTTCTCGGGGCGCGCGCTAATCGGATCGGGCGGAACTCAGGCTCCGGCGCGGCCCGCTCCGTCATTCTCGACGAAGCCGCCTGGCCGGGCAGGGTGGGGCGGATTCCAGCCGAAGTAGACCTCCGTCCTGACGATCCGGCCAGCGCGTACGGCAAGCAGCTCGACGTTGCGAAAGCGCTTCCGCACCGTTGCCGCCTCGTAGACGACCCAGGCGGTCTCGCCAGCTTCGCCACCGGCTACGAGGGTCATCTCGACCAAGACTTCGCGGTTTGGCCAGCACCGCGCGAAATAGGATTGGCGGTCGAGATCGTTATCGATGGGGCTCGTGAAGCCGTAGTCCTCTGCGATCAGGCGCTMGATCGCGCTGGGTCCTTATCAACGTAGGCTTTGAGCGCTGCCTTCACTGTGGCGAGCGGACCGCCCATGATCTTCTMCTGAAATAGCTTTCATCTAGCCGGCGTCGAAAGCCGCCTGTCGGCTCTCAGATTCTGCGGCCAGTGATTGGTCAACGTCGCGTTGGCGAGGGGGTTCCTTCCATCTCGTAGGATCGCCGCCTTCAGGGGCCGGACTAGGTGTGTAGTCCCGAAATCTGATGGTGCATCATCGATCCTGAGTCGTCAGGAGGAGGATGCATTATGGGAAGCGTTCTTCATGGCAGCGCCCGCACGACGGCGCGTGTTCGAGCCGAGCTCCAAGGGTCGAAAGAGAGCAGYCGGGCCCTTGCCGTCCGCTACGGCTTGAATCCGAAGACTGTGCTCAAGTGGCGCAAAAGGACCACCACATCCGATGCGCCCATGGGACCGAAGGMCCCTCGAAGTACGGTGCTGACGCCGGCCGAGGAAGCCATCGTCGTGGCCT